>CAYNUD010000010.1:0-23444 GCA_964400315.1 uncultured Clostridium sp.
CTCTTTGGGCAAAGGAAAATGCGGCGGCAAGCGGACTTTCCGATGCGCCTGTTCGCTGGCTTGTTGACGACTGTATTAAATTTGTGCAGCGTGAAATACGCAGGGGCAATAAATATGATATTATAATAATGGACCCGCCGTCATACGGCAGAGGTCCCGGCGGCGAGGTGTGGAAGCTCGAAAACGAGGTTTACGGCTTTGTTGACCTTTGCTCACAGCTTCTTTACGAAGATTCGCTTATGGTTTTGATAAATTCATACACGACGGGACTTTCGCCGAGTGTAATGGAATATATTTTGGGCGAAACCGTCCAAAAGAAGCTCGGAGGTAAGGTTTCGAGCGATGAAATAGGCATCCCCGTTTCCTCAAAGCACGACAGAATTTTGCCGTGCGGCGCAAGTGCGGTATGGACGAAATAACAGCGGAGGGACAGTATGAAGAGTGTAAAGCCCGGCAGAGGTCCGTCAATGATGGGCGCGATAATCGGTATTGCCGTTGCCGCGTTTGGAGTGTTTTGGACGGTTTTGGCTATAGCCGGCGGTGCGGCGGTTATGGCACCGTTCGGAATAATATTCGTCATTATTGCCGTCATAGATGTTGTTTATAATTTCAAAAACGCCACAAACAAGAACAGATATTCGCAGTATGACATAACCGATGAGGATGAAGAGCCAGATCCGCTCAACGAACGCTTCGGCGGCACATATGAGCGTGCAAATCCGGATGAGAGCGGCGAATATTGCCCCTACTGCGGAACAAAAACACAGCGGGACTTTGAGTATTGTCCCAAATGCGGCAGAAAACTGCCATAATACTACAGCAAAAGGATATTCCCTATGAGTGAAAAGCTTATTGAATTTAAGAACGTGACCTTTGTTTATGAGGGTGAGGATGAAGATGAGAAACGGCAAAGCGCCCTTTCGGATATTAACCTTACAATAAACAGGGGCGAATTTGTTGCGGTGCTCGGCCATAACGGTTCCGGCAAGAGCACGCTTGCAAAGCTGTGCAATGCGGTGTATGAGCCGACAAGGGGCACGGTTTCGGTAAAAGGAATAGAGTCGGGAACAGAGGAAAATGATGATAAAATAAGACGAATTGTCGGCATGGTTTTTCAAAATCCCGACAACCAAATTGTTGCCACGATAGTTGAGGACGATGTTGCATTCGGCCCCGAAAATCTCGGTGTTGAGCCTGCTGAAATAAGAAGAAGAGTGGACGATGCGCTGAAAAGCGTTAATATGTATGAGCTTCGTCACAGAGAACCGCACAGACTTTCGGGCGGTCAAAAACAGCGTGTAGCTATAGCCGGTGTGCTTGCAATGCAGACGGAATGCATTGTTCTCGATGAGCCGACCGCCATGCTCGACCCGATGGGCAGAGCCGAGGTGATGAGCACTGTTCACCGCCTTAACAGAGAACTCGGTATAACGGTTGTTCTTGTTACTCATTTTATGGAGGAGGCGGTAAGCGCCGACCGCGTTATTGTTATGGACAGCGGCAAAATTGTCATGGACGGTACTCCCGTACAGGTGTTTTCTCAAGCGGAAAAAGTCCGTCGCTGTGGTCTTGATGTTCCGCAGTCAACCGATTTATGTTGCCGACTCGGATTGGGAAATTCGGTTCTTACGGTTGATGAATGCGTTGAAAAAATTGCCGACATGCTCGGAGGTGCAAAATGACTCACGCAATTGAAGCTATAGGCCTGACACATTATTATTCAAAAGGCACTTCACAGCAGGTTGCTGCAATAAACGATATCAATTTAACAATAGATAAAGGTGAGCTTGTCGGCATTATCGGTCATACGGGCTCGGGGAAAAGCACCCTTATTTCTCATTTTAACGGACTTTTAAAGCCCGATGAGGGCAAAATATCGGTTGACGGCGTTGATATATGGAGAGACAAGGAGACTCTTCGAAGCACTCGGTTTAAGGTGGGACTTTGCTTTCAATATCCGGAATACCAATTGTTTGAGGAAACTGTTTTCAAGGATATAGCGTTTGGACCGAAAAATATGAGACTCGGTGAAAGCGAGATAAAAGAGAGAGTATACAGAGCCGCAGAACTTGCGGGAGTAAAGCCTGAACAGATGGATAAATCTCCGTTTGATCTTTCGGGCGGTGAAAAAAGGCGTGTTGCGATAGCTGGCGTTATGTCGATGGAACCGCAGGTGCTTATATTCGATGAGCCTGCCGCGGGACTTGACCCAAAGGGCAGAAAAGAGCTTATCGAGCTTATCAAGACATACAGAAAACGTACCGGTAGCGCTATAGTTATCGTTTCACACAGCATGGAGGATATAGCGAGCATTGCCGACAGAGTTATAGTTATGAATAATTCTCGAATCGAAATGCAAGGAACTGTTGACGAGGTTTATTCACGGGGCGACGATTTACGTAAAATCGGTCTGAATGTTCCTGAAATAACCGAAATATTTTCACGTCTGCGTGCAAAAGGCTATGACGTTCCTACCAATGTTTATTCCGTTGAGCAGGGCACTCGGATAATCAAGGAACTTGTTTCGGGGAGGCGCGGCTGATGATAAAGGACATTACCATAGGTCAGTATTATTCGGGCAATTCCGTTATTCACTGTCTTGACCCGAGAATGAAGCTGGTACTGACTTTTTCTATGATTGTCGTGATTTTTCTTTGCAAGAGCTTTCTTTCGCTTGCGCTGATAGCACTGTTTACCCTTATGGCATCGGTTCTTTCTAAAGTGCCCGCAAAAATGATATTAAAGAGCTTAAAGCCGATAGTTATAATTCTTATTTTTACGGCAATATTGAATATTCTTTACACCGAAGGCGGCAAGACCTATTTTGAATGGTGGAAGCTTTCGATAACCGAAAAAGGTGTGAATACCGCCGTTTTTACCATGGTCAGAATCATTGTACTGGTTGTTATAAGCTCTCTTTTGACTTATACCACAACACCTACGATGCTCACAGATGCAATAGAAAGAGTGCTGTCACCGCTAAAAATTTTCAAAATTAAGGTTCATACGCTTGCCATGATGATGACCCTTGCACTGAGATTTATTCCGACACTCATTGACGAAATAGACAGAATAATGAATGCACAGAAGGCAAGAGGAGCCGACCTTGAAACGGGCGGAGTTTTCCAAAGAGCAAAGGCTCTTGTGCCGATTTTTGTGCCGCTCATGGTCTCTTCTTTCCGCCGCGCTTATGAGCTGGCTTTCGCCATGACCTGCCGTTGTTATACGGGCGGTGAGGACAGAACGAGAATGAAACAAATGAGGCTGGCTTTCCGCGATTTTGTCGCCGCCGCAGTATGTGTTGCGGTAACGGTCGGAATATTAGTCCTAAATCATTTTTTTGTTGCGGTAATATAAAGGAGTACAGATGAGAAATCTTCTTTTGACGCTTTCCTTTGACGGCTCGGCATATCACGGATGGCAAGTTCAGGAAAATGCCGCCACCGTACAGCAGACTTTGCAAGATGCCTTTGAGCGTATCTGCGGAGTCCGTGATAATATCGTCGGTTGTTCGCGGACGGATTCCGGCGTACATGCCAATATGTATTGCTGTAATTTGAGAACGGAGCATACGATACCGTGTGATAAACTTGTTACGGCGCTCAATGCGGTGCTCCCGAGGGATATAGCCGTGCTGAATTGCAAGCAGGTTCCGCTTGATTTTCACGCGAGATACGATTGCACTTCAAAGGAATATATCTATAAAATATGGAATTCCCCGAACAAAACCCCTTTTTTGTATAATTATTCGTTGCATTATAAATATCCTCTTGATGTCAAGATGCTTGACGGTCAAGCAAAGCAGTATATCGGAGAGCACGATTTTCTCTCCTTTTGCGCATCGGGAAGCAGTGTTGCTTCGACGGTGCGTAATGTAATGAATGCAAGCGTTACGAGAAATGGCGATATGGTCATTTTCAACGTGGAGGCTAACGGTTTCCTTTACAACATGGTGCGTATCATGGTCGGTACCCTGATTGATATTTCAAGTGGAAAGAGAGAAAAAGATTCAATAGGCGATATAATTGCGGCAAAGGATCGCGGCAGAGCGGGCTTTACCGCTCCGTCACACGGACTTTATCTTAACAAAGTTAATTATTGACGTGGGGAGGAAAGCAATGTGGCAGACAAAAAAATAATCAAATTCCAACGCAAGAAGAATAAAAAACTGATTAAAAAGATTTATCGCATTGTCAGAATACCCGTGGCGGTGCTTGCGGTTGTCTTTGCCCTTTTCCTCAGTGCGCAAATGCTCGGCGACGTTGCTGTTTCAAATGTCAGCGATGTGTTAAGACAGCTTCCGTACTTGTTTTCACACGGTTCGGGTTTTCCGTATACCGTTGAGGATGCCGATAATGTAAATTTGGAGCTTATCGGTGATTCTCCTGCGGTCATAAGCAACGGAACATTGACCGTTTTATCCTCGACGGCAAGAAAAATGTGCGAAATACCGCTCGGTTTTTCAAACGAAAAAATAATCGCAAGAGGCGGCAGAGCACTGATTTATTCAAATAACTCAAGCGTTGCGGTAATCAGCGGAAAAACAGAAAAGGTCGGCGAATTTACCGCAGAATCCGCCATAGTAGCCGCAGCACTTTCCAAAAACGGCAGGACGGCATTTTCATTCACATCCGATGAAGCGCAAAGCGTGCTTGCCGTTTACAGTCAGCGTAACAAAGAGATATTCCGCTGGAATTGCTCCAAGGAATACATATCCGCATTGGCTCTTTCACCGAACGGCCGCAGTGTTGCGGTTTCCGCTGTCGGGGCAGAGAATGCACAAATATATTCACGCTTTATAATTTTTAACATAAAAAAGACCGTCCCCGAGGCAGATGTTCGTTTGGAGGCTTCGATGATATTGAAGCTGATAAGCGGTTCTCACGGAAGAGTAATTGCCGTATGTGATAACAGAACGGTTGTATTCAATAAAAACGGAGAGATTCTGCTCGAATTGAACTACGGGGATGACAGTCTTATTTCCGCCGTGAGCGACGGCAAGGGCAACACTCTTGTCTGCTACAAAGAGGGTGGCGGCTCGAAAATCAATGCGGCAAGGATATCCGCTTCCGGTAAGCTTACATGCACGGTTACTGTTGGGGAACAGCCCGAATGTACTTGCATTCGTGCGGGTAGGTTTGTGCTTGTGAACGGCAAAACCGTAACGGAGTATTCTTCATCCGGAAAAGAAAGGAGGAAATTCGAGACACAGGAAGAACCGTCCGAAGCTGTAATTGCATCAAATTGCGTTTATACGGTTGAAAATTCGCAGTTGTGCAAGTATTGAAAAGAACATAAACAGAGTTAACCGAAAGGTACTCGGGAGGAAATATGGACACTTTAGCTTTGATTTTGGATGCAGTGCTTGTTATCGTATTTGTCGTAACGGTGCTTGAAGGCAGGCACAGAGGATTCACGGTAACCGTGCTTTCCTTCGCCGTTTCGATAATAAGCCTCATCATAGCAAAAGAATATGCTCAGCCGATTGCCGTGTGGCTGAACGAAAATTTCGTACACGACGGTTTGGTAAAAGAGCTTACGGAGCTTATAAATAACAATTTGAGCAACGGTACGCAGTCGGTAATGGCTTCACTGCCCGATTATGTTGTAAGTGCCGCGGAAAGCGCGGGTATTTCGCTTGAGGGGATTGTGAGTAGGCTTTCTTCCGAAGCGTCCGTAGGAAATGCGGCGGCTGAAATGGTGACGGCGGTGGAAAAAGTCGTAATTCTTCCTTTAATAACCGTTGTTGCATTTCTTATTGTTTTTGCTTTGGGCAAGGCAATTCTCGGACTCGGTGCAAGAATTGTCGGCCTTGCGGCAAAGCTCCCCATAATCAGAGGTATAGATAAAACGCTCGGCGCGGTTGCCGGAGCGTTGAAAGGCGTATTGGCGATTGCCGTGGTGAGTTTGATTTTCAGTGCGGTTGCGTCGGTATTCACCGATAACGAATTCAGCAGGGCTGTTGCGGAAACGGCAGTGCTTAGCAGAATATCCGATACGGTTCAAAGCATACTTTTTAATTAAGACGTTGGAGGCAGACAAAATGAAAAAAATACTTAAAGAATATCTTACGGGCAGTCTTACGGTGCCTAACTTACTTTCTTTTCTTCGCATAGTTATGGTTCCGATTTTTGCCGTACTGTTTTGGCAGGGTAAATACGGATGGGCTGTGCTTGTGCTTGCACTTTCGGGCTTAAGTGATTTCTTTGACGGAAAAATTGCCCGCCGTTTCAATCAAATAAGCGCATTGGGAAAAATCCTCGATCCCGTTGCGGATAAGCTTACACAAATAACCATAGCCGTTATGTTTTATCTGACTTTCAAAGGAAGCTCCGATGCAACCGTAAAGGCGTTTAGTTGGGTTTTCCTTATATTCCTTATTAAAGAAGCGGTAATGGTTATCGGCGGCGGCACCATGATAGCTATGGGACTCAAGCCCGGAGCTGCGGAAATGCCCGGCAAGGTAGCTACGTTTGTGTTTTACCTTGTAATGATAGTTATCATTGCATTCGGCCCCGATATCGGAATACTCGGCAGTGTATTTACACTTCCGTCTGCGGTAATGATAGTGTTGGTATGCATCAGTGTTCTGCTTACGGTTATTGCCTTCGCAAGCTATATGCCCGATGTATTCCGTCAGTATAAAGAGAAAAAAGCAAAAAAATAAGTTAAAGGATAACTACAATGAAACAAGTCTTATGTGCAAGGTGCAAAAAGCGCCCCGCGATGTTTTTTGTCACCAAGGTTGAGGGAGAAAAAACTACCCAAGAAGGTTTGTGCATTAAATGTGCGCTTGAAATGAATATAGGCCCCGTTAAGCAAATAATACAGAGCATGGGAATTTCGGAGGATGAGCTGGACGACGTCAGCGAACAGTTTGAAGCTATGTTCGGAGAGGACGGCGGCTTTGAACCGGGAGGTGCCGGAACAATGCCTTTCCTTCAGAATTTTGCGGCAATGAACGGTGAGAATTTGTCCGAACAGACCTCTCAGGAGACATCCCCTCCGGAAAAGAAGAAAAAATGGGGCAAAAAGAACAAGGATGATGCCGCAAAGAAACGTAAATTCCTCGATCAGTATTGCACTGATCTCACCGCTAAGGCAAGAGCCGGCAAGATAGACAGAATTATCGGCAGGGATAACGAGATTTACCGTGCCGTGCAGATTCTTTGCAGGAGAACCAAAAACAATCCCTGTCTCATTGGCGAGCCCGGTGTCGGCAAAACCGCGATAGCAGAGGGGCTTGCGTTGAGAATAGCGGCAGGCGAAGTGCCTGCAAAGCTTCGAGATAAAGAAATCCACCTGCTCGACTTGACCGCTCTTGTTGCAGGTACGCAGTTCAGAGGCCAGTTTGAAAGCCGTATAAAGGGACTTATTGACGAGGTCAAGAGTGAGGGAAATATTATTCTGTTTATAGACGAGGTTCATTCTCTTGTCGGAACGGGTGATGCCGAAGGCTCGATGAATGCCGCCAATATATTGAAGCCCTCACTTTCAAGAGGAGAAATTCAAATAATCGGTGCGACCACTTTCACGGAATACCGTAAATATATCGAAAAAGATGCCGCACTTGAGCGCCGTCTCCAGCCCATTAGGGTCGAGGAGCCGTCAATCGCGCAAACGGTAGAGATGCTCAAGGGCGTTAAGGATTATTATGAGGATTTTCACCGTGTGACCGTTAGCGATACCTTGATTGAGCGCGCCGTGGTTCTTTCGGAAAGATATATCAATGACAGATTTCTGCCTGACAAGGCTATAGATTTGCTTGACGAGGCGTGTACCTGCGCAAATTTGAGAAACAAGAATATAAGTAATTACGAAACGGCGCTTGACGAATTGTCCGCTCTCGAAGAACATGAGGCGGAGCTTATGGAGGTTGATTCACCGAGCGAATCGGACTATGAGGAGATAGCCAAGGTAAAGGCCGAAATACTCAAAAAGCAGCAGGAAACTGCGGAACTTGAGGTTCTTGCGGCAGATAACCGTGTTACGGAGGATGATCTCGGCAGGGTTATACAGCTTTGGACGGGCATTCCGGCAAGTAAGGTCATTGAGAGCGATTTGCGTCGGCTTGCTGGCATGGAGAGTAATTTGAAAGCAAAGCTTATCGGTCAGGATGAAGCGATAGAGCTTGTTTGTGCCGCAATACGAAGAGGCAGGGTGCAGATAAATCCGCGCCGTCGACCTGCATCGTTTATCTTTGTAGGGCCCACGGGCGTGGGCAAAACGGAGCTTGTAAAGCTGCTTGCAAACGAGCTATTTGAAACTCCGGAAACCTTGATACGCCTTGATATGAGCGAATTTATGGAAAAGCATTCCGTATCAAGAATAATCGGTTCGCCGCCGGGCTACGTCGGTTATGATGAGGCCGGTCAGCTCACCGAAAAGGTACGCCGCAAGCCGTATTCGGTTGTTCTTTTTGATGAAATCGAGAAAGCTCATCCCGATGTTATGAATATTCTCCTTCAAATTCTTGACGAGGGAAAGATTACGGATGCGCAGGGCAGAAATGTCAGCTTTGAGAATACCGTTATTATCATGACCTCTAACGCAGGAAGCAACAGAGGTGCGGGAGCGCTCGGCTTTGCTAAGAGCAAGAACGATGCTTCCAAAGAAAAGGCGCTTAAAGCTCTTTCGGAATTTCTCAGGCCCGAATTTATCGGCAGGGTTGATGAGGTTGTCGTGTTCAATGATTTAACGCAGCATAATTACGAGCAAATCGCCGTGCTTATGCTTGAAGAGTATGTTTCCCCACTTGCAGACAAGGGCATAAAAATGTCATGGGACGGCAAGGCAGTTGAGGCGGTCGCAAGACAGTCTGTTGACGGTACAAGGGGAGCGAGAGATTTGAGAAACGTTATCAGACGGAACATTGAGGACGTCATTACCTCCCGAATCGTAAACAGCGCAGACGAACCGATATCCGCAGTAAATATTACCGCCGACGGAGACAATATAATTTGTAATTTCGCATAAAAAACAAGATATTCGCACATACGGAGCAGGCTTAGCGGCTTGCTCCGTTTTTGTATATTTCGGTGTGTTTTGAGAAGAATATTTTTGAAATCATAGAAGAAAGGACGGATAATTATGGGCATCACTGGCGGAGAATACGAAAAAATGACTCAAAAGGCATCGCCCCCGACGAACAAAATTAAAAACGGTTGCTTCGCTTTCTGCATCGGCGGGTTCGTCTGTGCTTTCGGCGAAGGGCTTTCAATCCTCTACGAAAAATTGGGCATAGGCGCGGATGATGTGAAATTACTTGTTCCTGTCACGCTTATCGTAATTGCCGCAATACTGACAGCATTCGGAGTGTTTGATAAAATCGCATACTATGCGGGAGCGGGGACGATTGTTCCCATAACGGGCTTTGCAAATTCTATCGTTTCTCCCGCCATGGAGTTTCGCAGTGAGGGGAGAATCTTGGGTACAGGCGCCCAAATGTTTAGAATAGCAGGTCCCGTTCTCGCTTACGGTACTGCCGCCGCCGTGATTTACGGCGTTGTCTACTATATTTTTATGAGGTGATATAATGCCCGAAAGGCTTGGAAAATATACAATTGCACTTCCGAATGCACCTAAGGTTATCGGTTATGCGGCGGTTGTCGGAAAGAAAGAAGGGGAGGGGCCTCTCGGAGATGGATTCGATTATATATACGAGGATGCTTCCGCGGGTCAAAAATCGTGGGAAAAAGCCGAAAGTCTCATGCATACCGATGCGGTGAACCGTGCTTTGTCAAAAGCGGGATTAACTGTGGGTGAAGTGAACGTTGCGTTTGCCGGAGATTTGCTTAATCAATGCACCGGTTCGTCCTTTGCGCTTCGGGACAGCAATATTCCTTTTGTCGGTCTGTACGGCGCTTGCTCTACCATGGCACTTTCACTTGCCGCCGCCTGCGTGTGTGTGGATGCAGGTGTTGCCGAGATAGCTTTGGCATCGACTTCCTCACATTTTTGTTCTGCCGAAAAGCAATTCAGAATGCCTCTTGAATACGGCGGACAGCGTACCCCGACCGCGCAATGGACCGCAACAGCGGCGGGAGCGGCGGTGATTTCCAATAAACCGGCATCCGTCAAGGCGGATAAGGTCATAATAGGCAGGATTTGTGATTACGGCGTTAAAGATGCAAACAATTTCGGCGCGGCGATGGCACCCGCTGCTGCTGCAACAATTTCGGATTTTCTGACGGATACTAATACCCGACCCGAGGATTACGATATGATTCTTACGGGCGACCTCGGCTCGGTTGGTACGGATTTGCTTCGCGAATTGACGGTAAGGGAATATAATATCGACATTGCCGCCGTTCACCGTGATTGCGGCTTAATGATTTTTGATACAAAAAAGCAAAAGGATACCGATGCGGGAGGCTCGGGGTGCGGTTGCAGTGCAGCGGTTTTGTGCAGTGAAATTCTCGGTAAGCTTTCCCGCGGTGAATTAAAGCGGGTCTTTTTCGTCGGTACGGGCGCTTTGATGTCGAGTGTCAGCTCTCTTCAAAGTGAATCTATCCCCTCGATTGCGCATGGCGTATTGCTTGAACATGTTTAATAATGAGGTGCGGTTATGGATGAAATATACAGGATTTTGAGAACCTTGCGATTTTGTATTTCGGCATGCAAAATTCTCGATACGGTGAAAAAGCTGACAGGAATTGCGGCAGTGTTGTTTTGTGCCGTATTCGCATTAAAATTGTTCCGAGACTCAAATTTCAAAAAGTTGAAAATGCGGTAATATGTAAAGCAAATTGGCTTTACAAGGCGTTAAATATCACTTGATTTTAATTGAAAATCGTTGATATTAAACAAAAAACGCGATTCAGTCAATTGGATGCAGAAACTTGAGCATTGTAAAGTCATACGCCTTTACAGCATTCGCATCGCCGCTTAATGCGAAATAGTAATATTAAAGCAAAAACACACCGTTTTTTCTGGTTTGCAGGGAAAAAGCCGAGTCGAAGCAGTCATATTTCCGAACTGTCAAATACAGCTTGCGACTGCTCGAAAAACGCCGTTTTGAGCGTAATTTAAAACTGCTTTACAAGTCCGTCTTTCCAATCTCCGAAAAGGTAACGGAAAGGCGGATTTCCTTGTGTATCAGCGCTTTGCAATGTTGCTGTATAACAGTTCCGAAAGCGCTTATCTGTCTCTTGTAAAGGGTGATGCCTTACAAACGCCGAATAATGTTCCGATATGCAAAATTACACAGCTTTTTGCCATAAAAACATATACATTTTAAATATATTACTTTCTCACGCGTTCGTTTTGCGCGCAAATAATGCTTTTGAAGCTCATATTTTGTAAAGGCAAACAGCATTACATTTGGCTTTAGCTTTGAACTTGCCGAAACAGAAAAATATTCGTTGTCATAATCAACAAAAAAGCTAAAATCACATTGTTTATTTCTAACAAAATGTTGAGGAGATTTCGAAAATCGTTGACAACCGAGCTGATTTTAGGTATAGTTAATATGACCATATGGTGTATCCGTGGGTGAAGTGCCGCTATTTTAAAGCGCATTCCTCCGGCGGAACACTGATACGATGATATGCTTAGGCTTTTTTCGCGGTTTTCGGCAGTGGCGTATCCCGATGCTGTGGCAAAAAGCCGACGGATGTTATCTCGTTTAAGGCTTCAATGTGAAAATCTTTTATGGAGGTGCACAGTTTGAAAAAAACAACCCGTATTCTTGCAATCCTTATGGTCTTTGCATTGCTTTTCAGCTCTTTTTCCATTGTGGGCAGTGCTTACAAAGACTATAAGGGCGACAAAATGAACAATGCAAGCAATTACAACGACGTCGATGCTCCCGTGTATACCACGAACCAGTATGCTTCAATGGCATTGGATGAGGTTGACCGTATGCTTGCCGAAGAAAACATGACTGCTTATGTTTACATAGGTACGATTGACCTTCGCAGTATTGACTACACTCTTGAGAGTGTTGTCGACCTCATGGACACTGTTCCCAGTGCGGTTCTTTCGCTTTTAGGCAATGCCAGTATGCTGAAGGATCCTATCCTCAAGCTTAAAGGTTATAGCAGAGGCATGGAAGATAAGAACGGTAACGACGCCGACCTTCAGATCATCTACGCATTGCTCAATCTCCTCGGAGATCTCGGCCCCGTTGTGCAGTTATATGCAAGTCAGGAACTTGACGTAGGCGTTCTCAACGGTATGATCGAAGAGTATATGTTTGACGTAACCGAGCTTCTTCTCGGACTCCTTTACGACATGACTCAGGAAGGCAAGGATGCTAAGTTCGATGTTATGGATGACCTCGACAAGCTTCCCGCAAAATATTCTTCGAAGAACGGAAATGCCGGCAGTGCGGCGATGCTTCTTCTCCAACAGCTTCTTAACGAGGCCATTCTCGGCCAATGGACTAAGCTCGACGATCTTTTCCTCGAGAAAGAGGTAGACGGTGAGTTTGTTAACCTCAAGAACTCCGACAATTTCAAAGAGGTCCGTTATTCATACTACGACTTTGATAACAAGTACGCTGACGATAAAGATTACGATGAAACAAACGGTCCCGACATTGACAATTACGATTACTACGGTTGGGTACATAAAAAGTATTGGGTAACCGTCGGTCTCGGTGATTGCGTAAGAGTTAAAGAAGGCGCGGATGCTCCCGCTCCCTCTTACAAGGCTATCAATCTCAGCGGCGGAAAGAGCGGATATGACTTTATCGAAGATCTTATGCGTCAGGCATACAATTCTCTCCTTATTCCCCTTCTTAACAGAGACACAGTGCCTTGGCTCCGTAAGCTCTGCGGCGTTAAGTATCTTGAATCCAAGTCAAACATTTGGGTTTATGATTCAACGCTTAAGAAAAAAGTAGTCAATTCCACATATGATCCCACCTATACCGGTGAGGCTTATGACAAGGCTGAACTCGAAGCAACCAACATTTACGCCAAAATGTTCAACTTCGAAGCCAAAGCTCCTTATGCCGATTTCGACAACATGAGCGGCACGTTCGTTGACAACTTCAACGATATTCTCGGTGATTTTATAACTGTTATACTTAAGAACGATATTTCCGTTCCCGGTTCCGAGAGTCTTATCGCTCATTGGGATTGGACATATTCCACGGATAAAACGAATCCGGACGGCAACAAGTATCTGTTCCAAAATATTTGTTCCGTAGCAAGAGCTGTTCTTGCCGTTACCGGTGATGAATTCTTCCCCGCATACTTCAAGACCTCTACCGCAAGTGAAATTTTCGAAATGGACGATCAGCAGGTAGTTGCATATGTTCTCAGAGGTATTCTCAACGGTTCCGTTGATTGGATGTATATAGACGATACATGCCAGACCATTGCCGACGTATGCTACAGTGCGGTTGAACAGCTTGCATGGCAGGATATTCCTCAGTACACCTACACGAAGCCCACCAACACCGGTGATCTTACGGCGTACAACAAGGCTATTGTCGAGAAGTGCCTTGACATCCTCCTTGACGTTGCGATTTACAACATCAATCAGGATATCGACATGAACCCCACCAAATCATCTGCAAATCCCATAAAAGCAGACGGTCTTCTTGTCTATCAAGGCGATGAGGGCTCATATGAAAAAACCGTTCTCCAGATAGCTGCTTGGGCATTCGACGAATATGCTCCGATTCTCAATCTCAATCTTAAGTGCGGCGCTACCGGCGGTAGCACCAAAGACCTTAAAATCGAAGATTTCTGGACCGATCTCGATACGATTATCAACTCGATAATCCCCATCAAGCAGGGCAACAATCCCTGGATCAGCGAGAGCATTGCGAGCCAGCCTTATGTTTCGAAGTCCTTTATCTTCGATAATATCGTATATCCTCTCCTTTCTCTTAACGCAACCAACTTTGCCGAAATATTCAAGAGAAACAGCAACGGTGCGTTTGCAACGATGACGGGTATTCCCATAATCATAAGCCTTCTTGAAGGCATATTCGATCTTGTCTTCCCCGGCGTATTTGTAAACGGTGCAACAGACCTCGGCAAAATTCTCAATAACGGTACGCTCGGCAATATGGTATATGACCTTTTGGAGATACTCGGCACCGAAAAATTCACAGGTAAGACGAACGGAACGGAAATTCAGGGCAGAGCTGTTGTTATTGCCAAGGTTGCGCTTCCCGTTGTATGTATGCTTCTCGACCTCAATGAGGATCAGAAATTCAAAGAGCTTGAGAACTACATGCCCAACGTTCTTTCACTTGCGAGCGGCGATCCGAAATTCCTTGTTTACAACGGTTCAAGCGGTGTTAATACGTCTTATACCGATGCAGTCGGAGATTTCCATTTTGACAGTCTTTATACCTATGAAATAGTCAGTGCAACCGTTGTCGCTCACTACAGCGATGGCACAACCAAGACGAACGTCAGCGTTTCCGGCCTTACAAAGGGAGAAGAGCTTGCCGGCGGTAAGAGTAAAGAGGTTACGCTTTCAAACGTTGAAACCGGCCAGCTTATCGAATTGGCGATTAAGTATAAGGTAAAGCTTGAGGACGGTTCTTACCTCGGATCCGGTGCGGAGCTTACCAACACTTCGTACTGCTACATTGCCGAGTCGGGCAAAGAAAAGGACGACGACAGCACCGAAAAGACTATTGATGCCGGCAACGGACGTACGATTAAGTATGAATCCGAAATTTATATCAAGAGCGGCAAGGCTCTTTCGAGCATAAGCGGTCATACTATCCGTATTGCCGATAACGACCCCAATAAAGATGTGGAAGACGATACCACCATCACAAAGGTTCCCGCAAAGGTAACGGGCGTTACCAACAGCAATGCCTCCTATCCTTTCGCTCAAAAGACTGCGGAAACCAAGAACACCGAGGTAGAGATGAACGGTAAGGGCGGTACATACTTCCTCAATCCGTTTGAAATCGCAGTAAAGGGCAAGAACGACAAGGGCGAAGATGTTAACTATAACAGAATCGAACCCGTTTATAAGACAGACAGCGACGGCAAATATGTTCTTGACGAAAACAACGAGAAGATATTTGTAGGATATGATGACGGTGTTCCCACCGGCAAGTACACCATAACCTCAGCCCTTAATGTTGGCGGTACAAACGTCAGTGTTCCCGTTAATGTTCATATCTACAACGATTACAACCTCGATTCAATCTTCAGCAGAGCTGTTGCCGCTAACCGCCAGAGAAGCGACTATAATAACGGCGCTACCGTTAACGCTCTTTGGGATACCTACATTGCGGCTTTGAATCAGGCGGCGTTCCTTGCACTTAAGCCGAAGGACGGCACTAACTTTGAGGAGGCTATCAAGGCTACGGACGGTAAGTCGGATAACCTCTATGAACAGTATGCAACCGCTCTTTCGGATGCTATCGAGGCTCTCGATAAGCAAGCTGTAAGCGCAGGTGTTGAAGGTGTTGAAACGGCCCTTGCGGATATCAATGGCGGTAACAACTTCAATAGAGTTGCTTACATCGAAGACGGCAATACCTACTATTATAAAGACCCGATTGAATATGATGAAGAAGGCTATGCGTTCTTCAGCATGCGTGACTTTGTTCCTCATACGTTCAACGCATACAGAATAGCGAGAAACAGAGCAAACGGTCTTATTGATTCTCAAAAATTCTACATTAATACCCCGCTCGGCGACGACTACACGCAGGATGAGCTTATTGCTTTCAAAGAGTCTCTCAAGGCTTATGATGACAAAGAAGAAAACAAGGGTGCAGTCAGCTCGATTGAAGCAACCTATGCAATTCATATGCTCAAACTCACCGGTGATCGTCTTATCAGAGTTAAGGCGGATAAGTCGAAGCTCGAAAAGGCTATTGCGATGTGCATAGGCGAGAATGCGGGCATTAATGCAGGCGGTGCATCCTACTATTCGGCAAAGACATGGGATGCATATACAAGAGCTTGTGCATTTGCACAGAAAATCAATGCTATGGAAACCGGAACCGATGCGTCGCCCTCGGATGAGCTTAAGCCTTCAATGGTAAACGAGGCGATGAGCAACCTCATCGAGAGTTGGAAAGAGCTTGTTCAGGGCTCCGATTACACAAAGCTTGATGCTGCTATTACAACAGCCGAAGGTATGCTTGAGGATCCGACAGATCCTAAGGTAAACACTGTCTACACCGAAGAATCCTATGATGCGTTCTATAAGGCTTATAAGGCTGCTGTCAACCTTGACAGAAACCTTGCGAGAACCGATGAGAACGATAAGAAGATAGACTCGGCGACAACAGCTCTTCAAGAAGCAATGGCAAACTTGGAGGTATCCACAGGAACCGGCGAGCCGGAGTGGAGCTTGATCTCGGATAATAGGTACACAACACGTTTCGGCTATGCCGGAAACTATTCGCCTTGGATTGATACAAAGATATTTGGTAGTAAGGTCAAGGGTATTTATCTGAGTAAATACAACCGCAATGTAGACGGAATCATTTTCGGTCTGCCGCAAAGCCAAGCTATCAACGGATACGCGGATTTGGTTGATACCACGACGGTTAAGGATGCTACATTCGAGCTTGTTCCCAATTCCCAAAATCTTTACAGCACGGGTGCTTTACTGATTGTATACAACAGTAAGAGTGAAATAGATTCCATTTATATGTTGGTATTCCGCGGAGATATTACCGGTGATACATCTGTAGATTTCGCTGATATAAGCGAATTGAATAATTACGTATATATCGGTACTATTGACTGGGTTAACGTAGATGACTCAAAGCAAAAGTATATAGCATCGGATGTAAACTACGATTTGGCGGTTGACTTTGCGGATATATCCGGTTTCAACAAGTATTGTTATGAAGGCAGTGTTGATTTCTACCAGACTGATGTTTCCGGTTTTTGCACTGCCAAATAATTCAAATTAATTTTGCAACGCCGATACCGAATTGGCGTCGGCGTTGCAAGGTAGCTCTCACTTATCTAATTTCTATAAATGAATCACAATGCAAATTGTGGTCATAAATAAGGAGGAAAATGAGCTAATGTCAAAATTTAAGCGTTTCTTGAGTTCGTTCCTTGTTCTCACCATGGTGCTCGGAATGTTCTCAATGCTCGGTGGAGTTTTCACCGTTGATGCATCGGCGTCAAGCTTTACGCCGTACACAACGACCATCAAATCATACGCTGAGCTTGAAGCAGAGCATCCGGAAGGTTTCTTCTATTATGCGGCGGAATTTTACGAGCCGGACGGCACCCCGACCGACCACGTTATCAAGCCGGGCGATGAACTTACAGTTAAATACTATGTCAAATCCTCGTTTTGGCTTACCGGCGGTGCATTTGACCAACTTTTTGACCGACATGTTTTTGATATTACCAATGGAAAGAAGAAAACCGGCGGTAGAGCTCCGAAGCCCATTACAGAGGCTGACGGCGGCACTTATTTTTATGAAGAAGGTCAATTGGACAACAACAACAGTACCGCATATCCCACTATACAGGCGATAAAGAATCTTAATGAAGCCGAGATAGCAAACCCGGATTACGTAGTTTCCGATGATGACGGCGGATATGAAGGTGACTTGCAGCCTGCAATCAACGTTCTAGCTAAGTATATAAATTTCGGCAGCGAGTATTTGTACTATAATAGTCAGAAATCAACATATGAGAGCCTTGTGTTTGATTTGCCGGCAACAACCGACCCCGATTATGATTCCACATTAAAATATTTATCGCAATTAGATATACTGCGATTCCAGCCTGCTACCCATTCGGATGTTACGCAAGCAAGTCAGTATAGGTATACATTGGATAAATATTTGTTTTCGATTACTGTTAAGGTAAAAGATGATGCTCCTCTCGGTTCCACTCAGGTTTTCCTTCCCGAAAATGCATCATTTTTGGTAAATAATCAATCATCTGTAAAAATGTATATTGCGGGTGAGCCTGATTTTGATAACCAGATATATGACACTACCGGAGCTGTTTGGGGCTCCGATGCTGCTGCTGTTAAAGTTACAACGGACATGGTCATTTTCGACCTTAACCAAGAGTTCATGGTAACTGCCGACGGTACATACAGCGGCGGAACCACCACCGAATCTCACAGTGTTACATTCATGAACGGCAGCGCACAGTGGGGCGACTCCGTGACAGTTGAAGAGGGCGGCGAAATAGTTGCTCCCGCAAGCAATCCCACCCCCGAAAGCGGCTACGTTTTCGCAGGCTGGTCAACCACTCCCAACGGAGCAGTTGTAACCTTCCCGCAGACGATGGGTACTGCCGACGTAACATATTACGCGGTATTTACCGAGGCGGCAAAGCATACCGCTACATTTATGGACGGCAGCAATGTCCATGCTTCCAATCAGATAGCTGAGGGCGGTTCTATCGCCGCACCTGCAAGCCCCTCCAAGACGGGTTACAATTTTGTCGGTTGGTCAACAACCTCCGGAGGTTCCGCAAACGTAACCTTCCCGCAGACGATGGGCTCGGCAGACGTTACCTACTATGCCGTTTACAGTGCAAAATCCTACAACGTTGTATTCATGAACGGCGATGCTCAGCATGATAGCGGCACCGTACTCTTCGACGGAAGCTACAATGTTCCCGCCGATGCGAAGAAGACCGGCCACAAGTTTGACAAGTGGGTTGACGGTTCGGGCAATCCGATGCCCTCAACACATACCGTTGACAGCGACGTAACCTATTATGCAAGCTTTACCCCCAACGCCTATAAGGCAAACTTCTACACGGATTCCGCAAAGAAGGAGCTTCACGAATCAATTGATGTTGTATTCGGCGAGTCGATCACCGCACCCGCATCTCCCTCCAAGACAGGCAGCACCTTTATGGGCTGGTCAACCGACGGCGTAAACGTTGTTTCGAGCCTCGGCACGATGGATACAGAGGGCAAGGATTTCATCGCGGTATTCGATGCTGTTGAGGCCGCTGTTGAATTCTACGACGGCAACACGAAGCTTGATACAAAAACAGGCAAATACGGCGATAAAGTTGCTGCTATTAATAATCCTCAAAAGGACGGCTACGATTTCAAGGGCTGGACCTATGATGCCGAGAATACTCAGGACGTAACATGGCCCATCTCGCTTGGCACCGACGTTGTAAAGGTTTATGCTAAGTGGGAAGCAAAGACGATTTGGATTGATTTCGTTGACGGCAGTGAAGAGTATCTCTACGGAGACTACAATAATCAGACCTATGGCGAAACGCTCGTATTCCCCGAGCTTGACCCGATAGGCGGAAAGAGCTTTATCGGTTGGTATGATGCGGACGATAATCCCGCACCCGCAACCGTTCCCGCAGCAAGCACAACATACTATGCAAAGTATGAGGATGCAAAGATAACCGTAAACTTCAAGGCTGACGACGTTACTACTCCCGTAACGGGCAATTACGGCGAGTCAATAGTTGCTCCCGAAGTTCCCGCAAAGACCGGCTACACCGCTAAGGGCTGGGCTGTTGAAGGCACCAAGACCGTTGTTGACTTCACCGGCGGCAAAGTTAAGTTCAGCGAAAGTGTAAACTACGTTGCGATTTACGACATAAACACCTATAAAGTTTATTACTATGTTGATGATGTAAACGTAAACACTGTTGAATATAAGTACGGTGCGACTATTACCGAGTATGTATACACTCCCACAGAAGAGGGCAAGACCTTTGCAGGTTGGACCACTTCGATTCCCGCTACGATGCCCGCTAATGACCTTTACATTTACGGCTCCACCGGAACGGAAACACACACCATAACCTTCAATGTTAACGGCGTATTCTACACAAAGAAGGATTATCCGTACAATGCCGCAATTACGGCTCCCGAGTATGAATACGATTCGAATAAGTATGAATTCTCCGGATGGGATCTTCCCGTAACAATGCCCAATAACGATCTCACGGTTAATGCAACGCTGACAGAAAAGACATACAAAATCAGCTACTACATTACCGAGGCCGATTATCTGGCAGGTAAAGCGCCTTATGCCACTCAGACTTATACTTACGAAGAAACCATTACCCTTCTTGCAGCTCCTTCGAGCGATGCGATTCCGGCCGGCGAGAGCTTCCTCAATTGGAATTGCGAATACACTGCGATGCCCGCAAAGGATATCGTTGTTTACGCTTCACTCTCCAAGATCGACTACACGGTAGTATTCGCTCACTACGATGCCCAGTCCCCCGCATTCGATACTATGAATAAGCATTACGGTGATATTATCAATGCTTCCGATCTTCCCGATGCAAGCAGAGAAGGCTTTGACTTCAACGGCTGGAAGATTGACGGCACAGGCGATATCGTTGCATTCCCGTACACTGTTACCGGTGATGTAACCTTTGAGCCCGACTACACCGCACTCGGCTACACCATTACCTATAAGATTGACGGCAAAGTTTACGGTGAAGTTGAATCCAAGAACTTCGGCGATGCGATTTCGCTTCGTCCCAATGCCGAAAAGACCGGTTACGAATTCTCCGGCTGGACAATTAAGGTTGACGGTTCACCGGTTAGCACCATGCCCGCAACCATGCCCGCAGCCAGCATCGAAGTTACCGGTTCGTTCACCGCTATTAAGTACACCGCAACATTCAATGCAGGCGACGGTACTTTCTCCGGCGGCAAGAAGACCATTGAAGTTCTCACAGATTTCGATACGGTTCCCGTATGCCCCGAAACTCCGACATTAAGCGGTTACGCTTTCATCGGTTGGGATAAGGAGCTTGCTCCCATGGTCGTTGGCGGCGCTACCTATACTGCAAAGTACAGTGCAAACGCAGTCAACTATAAGATTGAAACCTACAAGATGGATACCGCAGGAAACTACGGTACCGAACCCACAACAGTTGATACCAAGAGCGCTAATGCCGACAGCAATGTTGATGTAAGCTACAGCGTTCCCACCGGCTTTACCTTCGATGCAGACAAGAGTGTTGTCAGCGGCAAGGTTTCCGGCGACGGCTCAACGGTATTCAAGGTATACCTTTCACGTAATCAGTACAATCTTACTCTGAACGTTGACGGTAAGGATCCCGAAGTCAAAGCTTATTACTTTGAGCAGGAAATCCCCGCTGTTGAAAATCCCGAAAAGATCGGCAGCGATTTCGTTAAGTGGGAGCCCGAGATTCCCGCAACGATGCCTGCAAAGCATGTAACCGCAACGGCTAAGTTTAATCCCATTGTATACACCATTACGATTAATACCGACGGCGGTACAAAGATCCCCGATATCAACGGTTACTACGGTGATCCTGTTACCAAGCCCTCCAATCCCGAAAAGACCGGTTATGCGTTCGATGGTTGGGATAAAGATTTCCCGAATACCATTCCCGCAGAAAATATGACCATCACCGCTAAGTGGAATCCAAACGAGTATACGATTACTTTCGTAACAGGCGACGATGCAACGCAGATTTCTCCGATTACGAAGAAATACGGCGAAGCAGTCGGCACGGTTGCCACTCCCACAAGACCCGGTTATGAATTCGATAAGTGGGATAAGGTTATCCCCGAAACAATGCCCGCATACAGCCAGACCATCACCGCAAAGTGGAAGGTCAACAGCTATGATGCAAAATTCATCATTGACGGCAATACCACGGTAGTTCCCACCGAATTCGGCAAGGTTCCCGTTGCTCCCTCCACCGATAAGCTCGGATACGAGTTCAAAGGCTGGGAAGAAGGCGAGCTTGTAGCTATGGTAGTCGGCGGCGCAACCTACACTGCCGTATATGAATCTAAGTCCTATGACGTAGTATTCAATGCAAACGGCGGTTCATGGAGCGGCGCAACCTCCAAGAGCGTTTCCACGAAGTTTGATGCTGCTATCGTTGCACCCGATACCAACCCCGAAAGACCCAACTTTGAGTTCAAGGGCTGGTCAACGGACGGCAGAACCGTTATCGCCGACCTCGGCAAGCTGACGACTGAAGGCGCAACCTTCATTGCTGTATGGCAGCAGGATCTTGCAACCTGCAGCGTTAAGAGCGTAACAAGAATTACTCCTAACGTTTACGGCAAGCAGACCGCAAACTACGAGGTTAAGGTTACCGGTAGCCCGATTAAGATTGAGTTCACATTTGTCGGCTCAACCGTTTACTGGCAGTATGACAGATATGATGATTTGGTCGGCGCAGATGAAGCTGAGATTACCGGCGTTTACGCAATCAAGGCTTACAATGCACAGGATCAGGAAGTTACTCTCGGTTCAACCGATACCGCTTACGAAATCTGGGGAATCAGAGCTGTATTCACCGAAGGCCAGTACAAAGTACGTGCAAAGGTTACTCACAGCAACGATTCTTGGGAGCTTGTCGAGAATGCATATGAGTTCACAAACGTATATGATATCGAACCTGCAAATCCCGACGATTTCAAAGCAGTAGCATCCAACACCACCGTTACTCGCGGCGATTACATCACCTTTACTCTCACCACCTCCGATAAGGTCAACAGAGTAAGACTTGTAAAGGAAGAAACCGACGGCACTCTTACCACCATTGCATACTCAAGCGATGTTGTACTCGATAACTGCACAGTTACCGATAATAACAACGGAACGTTAACATGGGTTATCAAGGTTAGATTCTCCTATGTCGGCAACGACGAAGAGAAGACCGAAGCTTGGAAGTTCCAGTATCGCAAGGCTGACGGTGAGAAGTGGGTTGACAGTAGCTACTCCTATAACATCAAGATTACGAAGTATGCAGAGGTTGAGTCACCTGTTGCAGGTGTTGATCCCTACAGCGTAATCAGTGTTACCGCTCCCGACGGCGTTAAGAAGGGCGCATACGGTGAATTTACGGTTGTTACTACCGCTGATGTTTCCAGAGTACGCCTTACCGTTAACGGCAAATCAACGTCTTACCTCACGACTTCTAAGAATGTTACGAAGTGTGATGTTAACGGCGACGGAACGATGACTTGGACGATTAAGTATAAACTTAACACCGCAGGCAACCTTGATGTTTCGGCACAGGCTCGCGGCAATAAGTGGTCGGCAGCAGTTGATACCACCTGCACCGTTGCTTAATCGCAAAATCATTCGCGAAAGCTAAATAATTTTGAGCCGCAGGGGCTTGCTCCTGCGGCTCTTTTTTGTCGCTAAAGTGCGAAAATGAAGCATATTTAGCAAGCAAATCGAGCTTTTTCATTCGATTTATGGGCTGTGAATACCGCTTTTTGCTCACTTACTTTGCTTTGTGTTTTTGCCTATCACAAGTGTAAAAAGCCCTTACACCGCCGGCTGCGGAAGTGCATCGCCTCCCTCGTCAGTAAGTTAATTTTCGGCTCTAAAAACCCCTCTGTTGCTACGCAACATCTCCCCTGAAAGGGGCGAAAAATCTACGGACGGCTCAGCGTAAAATCCCTAACACCTAACCGCCTATCACCTAACGCCTAACAGGGCAAGGGGGGGCCGAGATTAGCTTGCAGTTTTCAGTTGAGCTTGGCTGTCCCTTTAGGGAAAGTGGCTTTTTGCGAAGCAAAAAGTC
>CAYNUD010000011.1:0-22910 GCA_964400315.1 uncultured Clostridium sp.
CGGCAGTGGTAGCACTCTGCGCCCTTATCGCTCTTACAGCCGAGGAGCGATTCTCTGAAAAAGGCGGTTGTCAAAGTGCCGTCTGCGTCACCGATTTACAATGTTACCTGTTTATATTATCACCGTGCGGAGAGGTTGTCAATAGAAATTTAAATAAAAATGTATAAAAAACTTGACAATTACCCTTTAAAAGTATACTATAGATACAATGGTGATATTTTGTGCCAAGATCGGAAGCAACGGCTTTCGAAACACCATGTATTGATTTTTTAATTTTATTTTTATTTGTGTTAGTGTATGAACACGCAAAAAAACGAAAAGGAGGAATGCACTATCGAACTTTGGCTTGTTATTCTTATTGCCGCCGCGGCGTTTGCAGTGGGTGCAGTGGTATTTTTTATACTCGGCGGTTTACATAGGAAAAGAATTGCGGAGGCATCCATAGGCTCAGCGGAGCAGGAAGCTAACAAAATTGTCAGCGATGCGATGGCGGCTGCCGAGGCAAAGAAAAAAGAAGCGATACTTGAGGCAAAGGACGAAATCCATAAGCAGAGAACCGAAACGGAACGCGAGTTGCGTGAAAGACGTAATGAGGTTCAGCGTATGGAAAGACGTATCAACCAGAAAGAAGAAACCCTCGACAAAAAAACCGAGAACCTTGAAAAGAAAGAGGAAACTCTTAACAAAAAAATCAAGACGGCAGACGAAAAACTCGAAGAAATCGAGAGCTTGAAGAAGAGCCAGTTTGAAATGCTCGAAAGGATATCGGGCTTTACTCAAGAACAGGCAAAATCTTACATTCTCAATATTCTCGAAGAAAATCTCGACCACGAAAAGGCGGTCAAGATTCAGGAATATGAGCAGAAAACGAAAGACGAATCGGAACAGCTTGCCCGTGAGATTATCACAACTGCAATTCAGCGTTGTGCCGCAGATCATGCGGCAGAGGCGACCGTTTCCGTTGTTGCGTTGCCCAATGATGAAATGAAGGGCAGAATAATCGGCAGAGAAGGCAGAAACATCAGAACGCTTGAAATGATAACGGGTGTTGATCTTATAATAGACGACACTCCCGAGGCAATTACCGTATCCAGCTTTGACCCCGTTCGCCGTGAGATAGCGAGAGTTACTCTTGAAAAGCTCATTGCCGACGGAAGAATACATCCCGCCAGAATTGAGGAAATGTACGAAAAGGCAAAGCGTGAGGTTGAGGCAACCATTAAACAGACGGGCGAGAGAGCGCTTATTGATGCGGGAGTCAACAATGTTCATCCCGAAATCGTTAAGCTCCTCGGCAAGCTCAGATACCGTACAAGCTACGGACAGAATGTGCTCAATCATTCGCTTGAGGTTTCATATATTGCAGGTCTTATGGCTTCGGAACTTGGCACCGATGTTAAGACGGCAAAGAGGGCGGGCTTGCTTCACGATATAGGCAAGGCGCTCGACCATGAAATGGAAGGCTCCCATGTCGATCTCGGCGTGGAGTTTGCAAAGAGATATAAAGAAAACGAAAATATCCTCCATGCAATCAAGGCTCACCACGGTGACGTCGAAGCAAAGACTATCGTTGCCATGCTCGTTCAGGCGGCGGACGCTATTTCCGCGGCAAGACCCGGCGCAAGACGTGAGGATGTCCAGAATTACATTAAACGTCTTGAAAAGCTTGAGGAAATCGCAACCTCATTTGACGGCGTTGAACGCTCTTACGCAATTCAAGCGGGCAGAGAGGTTCGTATTATGGTTAAGCCCGAGGTCGTTTCCGATGAAAAAATGGTACTGCTTGCGAGAGATATCGCTCAGAAGATTGAGAGCAGTATGGAATATCCCGGTCAGATAAAAGTTAACCTCATCAGAGAGAGCAGAACCACGGATTACGCAAAGTAAACATAGCATATGGGGACTGCTTTGGCAGTCCCTTTTTGCTTTCGGAGGGAAAAATGAACATTCTTGCTATCGGCGATGTCGTTTCGGCGGCAGGCTGTGAATACTTACGCGGTGTTTTGCCGTCCTACAAGAAATTTAAGGGAATCGATCTTTGTATTGCAAACGGTGAAAATTCGGCAGTAGGCAATGGCATAACCCCGTTTTCGGCCCAATATCTTTTTGACAGCGGAGTGGATATTATAACGACGGGAAATCATGTTTACCGCCGCAGAGAATTTTTCGATATGCTTGATGAGCGTGATGATATCGTTCGCCCCGCAAATTTCAATAAAAGCAATCCCGGCAAGGGCTATACCGTTGTCGATATGGGCTTTGTTAAGGTGGGGATTTTAAATCTGTCGGGCATGGCGTATATGGACAGATGCGACAATCCCTTTTATGTTGCGGATGAAATTTTGCCGAAGCTCGATGAATGTCGCATAAAATTGGTGGATTTTCATGCCGAAGCCACAGCCGAAAAACGGGCAATGGGCTTTTATCTTGACGGCAGGGTGTCGGCGGTATTCGGAACGCATACTCATGTCATGACGTCGGATGCTCAAATTCTTCCCAACGGCACGGCGTATATTTCCGATTTGGGAATGACGGGAGTTAAGCAGTCCGTTCTCGGTGTAAAAAAGGAAATTTCGATTGAATGGCTCCGCACGGGAATGCCGACAAGGTTTGACCCCGCCGAGGGAGAATGTATGATGAACGGCTGTATTTTTGAAATTGACAACAAGACGGGCAAGACGATTTCTGTTGAACCCGTTATGACGGAAGGTTAAACAATGCAAAAGCTATTAAGCTATATGCGCTCGGCGTGTCAGCAATACAATATGATAAACGAAGGGGACAGAATTGCCGTCGGAGTTTCGGGCGGTAAGGATTCCGTAGCACTGCTTGCGGGAATGGCAATGCTCAGAAAATTCTATCCCGCAAAATTCGAGCTTGTCGCAATCACCCTTGACCCACGTTTCGGCGGCGAAGACGGAGATTATTCGGCCGTTGAGGAGCTGTGCAAAAATCTTGAGGTTGAATATATCATCAAGAGGACACAGCTTGCCGAGGTGATTTTTGATATAAGGAAAGAAAGCAATCCGTGCAGTTTGTGCGCCCGTATGAGGCGCGGTGCGTTGCACGATGCCGCAAAGGAGGCGGGGTGCAACAAAATAGCACTCGGTCATCATCTTGACGATGTTGCGGAAACGTTTATAATGAATCTTTTTAACGGTGGTACACTTGACTGCTTCATGCCCGTAACATATCTTTCGCGCAAGGATATTTATATGATAAGACCCATGATTTTTGCAAGAGAGAGCGACTGCGCGCGCGTTTGCAGAAAGGAAAACCTCCCTGTTGTTAAAAGCAAATGTCCTGCCGACGGCAATACCGAAAGGGCGGAAGTAAAGCAATTTCTTAATTCTCTCGAAAAGAAATACGGTAATGTGCGCGAGAAAATTTTAGGCGCAATGCAGAGAAAGGGCGTAAACGGCTATTGATTCGCCGTATAAAAACGAAAACAACCATGAAAGGACGATATATATGAAATATGCAGTGGTGCTTTATGACGGCATGGCGGATTATCCCGTGCCCGCACTCAACGGTAAAACCCCTATGGAGTTGGCAAAAAAGCCAAATTTTGATTATCTTGCGCAAAGAAGCAGGGTCGGAATTGTTAAAACTGTTGCCGACGGCTTGAAGCCGGGCAGTGATGTTGCAAATCTCAGCGTGCTCGGATATGATCCCAAGGTGTGCTATACGGGGCGTTCTCCGCTTGAAGCGGTGAGCATCGGCGTTAAAATGAAAGATACGGATGTTGCTCTCAGATGTAATATTGTTACTCTCGGCGACGAGGAGGGCTACGAAAACAAAACCATGCTCGACTATTCGGCGGGTGATATTTCAAGCGAGGAAGCAGCGGAAATAATTAAAACGGTTCAGGAGCATTTCGGCAACGATGAATTTACGTTTTACAACGGCGTAAGCTACCGCCATTGTCTCATATGGAATAACGGCACTACTCAGCTCGGCAAAATGACTCCGCCACATGATATTTCGGGCAGAGTTGTCGGCGAGCATCTTTCAACTGCGCCCGAGGCGCAAAAGCTTATTTCCATGATGAAAGAAAGCTACGGACTTTTGAAGGATCATCCCGTGAACAAAAAAAGAATTGCCGAAGGTAAGGCACCCGCAAATTCAATTTGGCTTTGGGGTGAGGGCAGTAAGCCCGCTCTTTCCGATTTTGAAGAGACCTACGGAATAAAGGGAAGCATTGTTTCGGCTGTCGATTTGCTCAAGGGAATTGCGATTTGTGCGGGAATGAATGCTCCCGAGGTTGAGGGCGCCACGGGATATATTGATACAAACTTTGAGGGCAAAGCAAATGCCGCCGTTGAGGAATGGAAAAACGGCAGGGATTTAGTGTATATCCATATTGAAGCTCCCGATGAGTGCGGTCACAGAAATGAGCCCGAAAATAAGGTCAGAGCGATTGAACTTATCGACGAGCGAGTGTTGCCTATCATTCTTGATTATCTCAACGCCTGCGGCGAGGATTATAAGATAATGATTCTGCCCGACCATCCGACACCCATTGTGACGAAAACTCATGCAAGCGATCCCGTTCCGTTCATGATTTATCATAAAAACGGCGAAACGCATAGCGGAGTTGAGTCGATAAACGAAAATACGGCAAGAGAGACCGGCGACTTTGTTGAAGTCGGTTATACACTCATGCGAAGGTTCCTCACGGATTAAAAATCTGCGAAAGGCGGAACATGGAATGCACAAAACCGAAATTACTCGCTTCAACATATTTTACGCAAAAGGCTCGGATACCGCCGCGCGGGTGCTTGAAAATGAGCTTAAAAATCGTGTCGGAGCATCGGTCAAAATTGTGAGCGAACCGGAAGATGCCGATTTTCTTTTGCTTTACGATGCGCGTATTTCAAGGGACGGATACCGTATTGATTGCAACGATAAGGTTTCTATGTATGCGAGCGGTGTTAGAGGTCACATTTACGCAATAGGTATGCTTTTGAGAAGAACGGTAAAATCTCAAAACGGTATTGAGCTTGTTTCCGATATCGGCGGAGACTATGCACCCGATAAAAAAATAAGGGGACACCAGACGGGTTACAGAAAAAAGGCAAACACCTACGAGGCGTGGAGCATTGATGATTACCGCAGATACTATCTCGATATGATGTTTTTCGGAGCAAATACCGTGGAGCATATACCCTACGAGGACGGAGTGTCAAAGCGGAACTGCTTGATGAAATATGATGAGGAGGAGCTACTTGCGAAAGCGGCGGCGGTTGCGGACGAATACGACCTTGATGTTTCCGTTTGGCATCCGAATAATGACGGCGAGACTCTCAAACAGGCGGCGGCACGGCGAGGAAAGCTGTATGAGCGTATACCGAGGCTGAACGCCGTGTTCGTTCCCGGAGGAGATCCGGGAGACTTTGAAGCGGCGGAGCTTATGGCACGGTGTACGGCTATATCAAAGGAATTGAAGCGTTCGCATCCCGATGCCGAGATGTGGCCGTCGGCTCAACAACCGCATTCAAAACCGCGTTGGGGCGAAGATTTTATTGCGGAGCTCAAAAAATTTCCGGAGGGAATAGACGGAATTATCACGGGACCGAACAAGGCGTTTGAGCTTGACGAGCTTCGCCGAATGGTACCCGAAAAATATCCCATAAGATTTTATCCCGATATAACGCACAATGTTCGATGTGAATATCCCGTGCACTTTGACAGGGACGATTGGCATTTTGCGCTGACTGCGGCGCTCAGCCGTGAGTGTACCAATCCGAGACCGAGAGAATACAGGCATTTGCACCGTCTGACAAGCCGATACGTTATCGGCTCGGTCAGTTATTCCGAGGGGGTAAATGATGATGTAAACAAATTCGTGTGGTCGGATATGGATTATTTTCCCGACTGCGATTTGAGAACGACGTTGCTCGATTATTCGAGACTGTTCTTTTTCGGAGTGCCTGCCGAAGAGACGGCGAACGGTATTCTCGGGCTTGAACTGAATTGGGAATGCGATCCTGCGGAAAATCCCGTCATTGATGCCACACTTTCAGTGTTTGAACGTCTTGCGGAGGAATACCCGTTTCTTAATGAAAATTGGCGGTTTGTGCAACTTCTTATGCGTGCAAAATGTGATTTTGTAATACGCAGAAGACGGATTTTTGAGCTTGAACTCATTGCGCGCGCAAGACGTGCGGTAGAAAAGAAAGATTTACCGAAAGCAAAGGAAATTCTCGAAACGCCGTACGATGGGCGTTATTTGAGTGAACGCGCCGATATTTCCGCTCTTGCGAAAAAGCTGTTTGAGCTTATCGGAATGCAGCTCGATATCGAGCATTACCACGCCGACGGTTGGGAACGCGGTGCGGTGCTTGAAACGATAGACCTGCCCGTTACCGACCGTAAATGGCTTCTCGGAAAGTTTGATTATGCCGAAACTCTTGATGAGCCTGTCGAATATATGAGACGTATGTTTGAGAGAAATTCCGTTGAATCGGACGAATACTATTTTTCGGTTGCTCTCAACGGCTTATCCGAATGCGGTGTTAAGCAGAGCGG
This sequence comes from uncultured Clostridium sp., assembly GCA_964400315.1. Classification (GTDB taxonomy): domain Bacteria; phylum Bacillota; class Clostridia; order Oscillospirales; family Acutalibacteraceae; genus CAG-177. The sequence continues at coordinate 6,532 of CAYNUD010000011.1, forward strand.
CGAAATCTATATGAATTTTCAGGGCGATCGACCGCAAATTAACAACGGCTCGATTCCCACGGCGCTTTTCAATATATATGATAATTTGCTGTTCCGATGTAGGATAGGCGGCTTGACCGCACCATGCGACTATATTCTTACCGTGTCGTATGCCGACAGCAAAATCGAAGGAGCTCGTCACCGTATTTGCGTAAACGGACGCGTGATTTATGAGGGTGAGCAGTTTGGCGGAGAACCGAATGAACAATACGATTCCGAGATGCTTCGTTCGGGTCTTGTAAGCGCAAGCTATACGATTCCGAGAGATTATATTTGCAACGGCTGTATCGAGCTCGAAATGAGCGAACCGAGAATGGGCGTTATGTTTGCGGAATTTAGGATTACCAAGAAAAAAGTTTAACAAATTTAATTTCATTATTTTTACCGAAGTTCTTTCTTACTGTGAAAATTCAACAAAGTTCGAAGCTGTTTCTTGTCAAAATAAACAAAAAAGCTTTTGAAGAAGCAACGATTCTGTTAAGACTCAATAATTTGCGAAAACTAATTATTTGTGCATTTTGCACATATATAGCTATGATTATTTGTGCAAAATCACTTGACATTTCGGAAAAAGTGAGTATAATAGAGACATCAACAGAAAGAAAGGATGAATGTTATGAAAAACACACTTGAACTTGAGCTTGAAAAGAAGCTTATGGACGAAATCGCAGAGGATAGAAAATTCATTTCATTCAGAAAGCTCGTTAAAATCTTTGAGCTTAATGCATTGCTCAGAGGCTGAGCCTCTACCCTCGCAAAAACGTCACCTGCGGGTGATTTTATATATCCGTCGGGGCTGTGCCCTGCGGCGTCCGGAAAGATTCGGGGCTGTTTCAATGCGAAACAGCCTCTTTTTTTACTGTCTAAACGCACAAATGTTCACTTTTCTATTGAAAAATCGGAACGGTAATGTTATAATCAGAACAGGTTTAAGTGATTAAAACATGACGGAGAAAAGGGGTGCGAAAATGTACGGGACAGAGGAGCTGATTAAAGAGGTTATGGCGAATTTGAGGCTGTCGAATTTTGAATACTCCGATGAACCGTTGCTTTTTCCCGCTTCAAAAATGAAACAGTTTACGCCGAAGAAATATGCCGAGATGAGAAAAATCGGTGAGAATGAGCGCCCGAGTGCAAATCGTGCCGCTAAGGTCTTTTTGGCGCAGGCGCGCTTTATGTCGGATTTTGAAGATGACTACAATTTTGAGGGCGAAATCACCGCTTTTCACCCGACATATTCGGATATGACCGTTTCTCAGTTACGCGGTTATTTCTCATGGAGAACCCGTTTACGGCACGGAGAAATACAAGCGGCACCGCTTCCGTTTACGTTTTTGTATGCTTTTGAACTGCTAAACGGAATAGGCGCTTCATCTCCGGATGAATCCTTTGAAAAGCTATATGATTTTACGGAAAAGTACAGTGAGCTTGACAATCGGGTAGTCCCGTATTTTTCGCGCTGGATGCACGACTGCATCATATTAAACGGACTTGACAGCTCATTGCTCGATGAAGAATTCGTATTTCCGGAGAATAACGAGCAATCGCTGCGAGATGTCGGTTTTGATGAACCCGAGGTACTTTTTTTGACTGTTTCTCAAAATTCTTCATATCGCATAGAGCAATCGGCTTTATATAAAAAATATCCCGAAGACACACGGCAGGCGTTGGCATTTGTGCTTAGAGAGCTTTCAATGTATCGAGATTACGATGAATACGAAACCGCTCTGGATGCACTTTGCGGAAAAAAGAGAATCGAAAATTACTATATGTTTCCGGGAATATATTACTGTACGGAAAGTCTGCATGAGGATTGTGTTTACACGGCAAATTCGAGCAGCCGATATATTTGCAAAAACGGTTTTTGGATGCATGAATATACCTTAATAACGCCGTCAATCCAAAAAAGAATTACGGCTTTTCTTAAAAATTTCGCTTCCGAAATGCTTAAAAGAAAAGGACTTAAGGCTTTGAAAACTTTGCCGCTTGAGCGAAGACTCAATGAGCTTATTATAAAAGGTATAGATAAATATGATGCTTTTAAACTCGAACAGTCAAGGCCCAAGATAAACATAGATATATCAAAGCTCGACAGTATACGCATGGCGGCGGAAACAACGTGCGAAAAGCTTATTACCGAGGCGGATATAAATGGTGGTGAGATCGAAGCGGAAGTCCGAGAGACGATACCCGTCACTGCCGAAAAAAATGCTTCACCCGAAAACGAGCTTATAAAGCGGCTTATTTCCGGTAAGGATTATAAAGGCTTTTTGCATGAGAACGGATATATGCTGTCGGTGCTTGTTGATTCGATTAACGAAAAATATTTTGACGTTTTCGGAGATACCGTCATTGATTTTGACGGAGAAGCTCCGTTTATCATAGAGGATTATTTACAGGATTTGAAAGAGGCGGTAGAAAATGAAAGTGCCTAAAAGAATAGCGTCGGTTTTGATAAATTCGCTCAAGGGCGGTGTTGTACCGAGAATCGGTTTGCCGTACATAACCGTTGGCAGAGAAAGCGAAATTAATGCATTGCTTCACGATATTGAAAGTATTTCCGAGGGAGGAGCGGCGTTTCGTTTCGTTGCGGGCAGATACGGAAGCGGAAAGAGCTTTTTGCTTCAAACGGTACGCAATTACGCAATGGACAGAAATTTTGTCGTTGCCGATGCGGATTTATCTCCCGAACGCCGTTTACAGGGCACAAAAGGGCAGGGGCTTGCCACATATAAAGAGCTGATTCGCAACATGGCAACACGCACACGTCCCGAAGGCGGAGCGCTCGGTTTGATTCTCGACCGTTGGATAAGCAATGTGCAGAATGAAGCGATGGACTCTCTCGGCTGCGGTTTTGACGATCCGAGACTTTCTGCCGAGACGGAGAAAAAAATTCGCTCGGTCATTTCCGAACTTAACGAAATGGTGCACGGCTTTGACTTTGCAAAATTACTGACAGCGTATTATCGGGCATACATTCGCGGTGACGATGAAAGCAAGGCTCGGGTTATCAAGTGGTTCAGGGGCGAATATTCTCTTAAAAGCGAGGCTAAAGCGGAGCTTGGGGTGAATATCATTATTACCGATGACGATTGGTACGATTATATTAAACTGTTTGCGGAATTTTTGAAGCGTGCGGGATATGACGGCATGATAATTCTCATTGACGAGCTTGTGAATATCTATAAAATTCCGAATTCGATAACAAGACAGTATAACTACGAAAAAATACTTACCATGTATAACGATGCCTTGCAGGGCAAAGCGCATCATCTCGGAATAATAATGAGCGGTACGCTCCAGTGTATTGAGGATCAAAGGCGCGGAATTTACAGCTATGAAGCTTTGCGTTCAAGACTTGAGCAGGGAAGATTCGGCTCGGAGAAGCACGCCGATATGCTTGCCCCCGTCATTAAGTTGAATCCGCTCAGTTACGAAGAAATGCTTGTTCTTACCGAGAAACTTGCCGATATTCATGCCGAGCTTTTCGGCTATGAGCGCACATTAGGGCAGGAGGAGCTTATTTCCTTTATAAAAATCGAATACGGACGGATAGGAGCGGATAAAAACATAACGCCGCGTGAGGTTATCCGTGATTTTATAGAGCTCCTCAACATTGCTTTTCAAAATCCCGAATTATCCGTTACTCAGCTTCTCGATTCCGAGGGATTTAAGTATGCCGTTTCCGATGCCGACGGTGAAAAAGCATGTGAAGAATATGCCGAATTTGAAATATAAGGTGAAAATATGAATGTATTTGACCGTTACGCTCCGTTTATTCAAGATTTTATATATCAAAACAGTTGGGATTCACTGAGAGCGGTGCAGGTTGCCGCGGCCGATGCGGTGTTCAATACCGACTGTAATGTGCTTTTGTGCGCTTCAACGGCATCGGGCAAGACGGAAGCGGCCTTTTTTCCGATTTTGACCTTGTTTTCCGAGTCCATGCCGAAAAGTGTCGGTGCAATATATATCGGACCGCTCAAGGCGTTGATAAACGACCAGTTCATGAGACTGAACGACCTTTGTGCACAGGCGGATATTCCCGTATGGCATTGGCACGGAGATGTTTCACAGTCGCACAAAAACAAGCTTTTGCGCAATCCGTCGGGAATACTTCAAATAACACCGGAATCCCTTGAAGCGCTTTTACTTCACAAGCATTCCTATGTTTCTCGGCTTTTCGGTGATTTGCGCTTTATTGTAATCGACGAGGTTCATTCGCTCATGAGAGGGGACAGGGGCGGTCAAACGCTGTGCTTAATCGAACGGCTTTCGAGACTTTCGGGCTCAAAACCGAGGATTATAGGGCTTTCCGCAACAGTCGGCGACCCCGAGAGCGCGGGGGAATTGCTTTCGGCGTGTACGGGAAGGAGAACCGTTATTCCGAAAATCGAAGCGGGTAAAGTAAAATGGCGGCTTTCAATGGAGCATTTTTATACGAGCGGCGAAGCGAAATACGAAAACGCAAATACTTGTGAGGCTATGCCGATTCTCGATGTTGCAACCGACAGCGCGCCGAAAAACGCCGATCCGGGAATGGGGTATATTTTCGAACATACCAAGGGTAAAAAGTGCCTTGTTTTTGTCAATTCAAGAGAGGAATGCGAGGCGGTAACGACTACGCTGAGAAGATATTGTGAGGAAAAGGATGAGCCTGACAGATTTTTGATTCATCACGGAAATTTGTCGGCATCCTACAGAGAAACCGCAGAGAGTGTCATGAAGGATGAAGATGAATATAAGACAACCGTCACAACGGCTACGCTTGAACTCGGAATAGACATAGGCAGGCTTGAAAGAGCATTTCAGCTTGATGCTCCGTTCGCCGTTTCATCGTTTTTACAGCGTATGGGAAGGACTGGCAGACGGGGGATGCCGCCCGAAATGTGGTTTGTAATGCGTGAGGAACAGCCCGAGGCAAGAGCGATGCTTCCCGCAACCGTTCCGTGGACTCTTCTTCAGGGTATAGCTCTTATTCAGCTCTATACGGAGGAAAAATGGGTTGAGCCGCAGAGAATGGGAAAATTGCCGTACAGCTTGCTGTATCACCAAACAATGGCAACGCTTGCATCGTGCGGCGAGGCATCGCCTGCGGTGCTTGCTTCCAAGGTGCTTTCGCTGAGTGCATTTAAGGGAATATCACAGGAGGATTACAAGCTGCTTCTACGGCATCTGCTTTCAACGGATCAGCTTCAGCGTACCGACGAGGGAACGCTGATAGTCGGTCTTGCGGGCGAAAGACAGGTGAACAGCTATAAATTTTACGCTGTTTTTCAGGAGAGTGAGGAATATACCGTTCGCAGTCATTCACAAGAGCTCGGCACCGTGGTAAAACCGCCTCCGGCGGGAGAAAAGCTTGCAATTGCGGGGCATGTTTGGATAGTCGAAGAGGTTGACCATAAGCGCAGACTTGTTTATTGCGACCTTGTAAAAGGCAAGGTGCCGGCGTATTTTGGTCAGTGTCCTGGAGATATAAATACCGTTGTGCTCGAAAGAATGCATCGGGTTCTTCAAGAGGGCAAGGTTTATCCGTATCTCATGCAGAATGCGGTTGCCCGTCTTGCGCAGGCGAGAGGAACAGCGAAAAATGCCGACCTTGCAAACCGTGTGCTGATAAATTTGGGCGGCGATATGTGGTGCCTTTTCCCGTGGCTGGGCACATATGCGTTTCTTTCAATGGAACGCTTCTTAAAGCTGAAATGTGCCGAGGAGCTGGGGATTTCGGCGGTTGATCCGTCAAGACCTTATTTTATTCAATTTAAGATGAAAGCGGATGAAAAGAAATTCTTTGAGGTGCTTGCGCGGGAGGCGGAAAAGGATTTTGATCCGATGGAGCTTGTATATGATAACGAGGTGCCGCTTTTTGAAAAATATGACGAATATTTGCCGCCCGAGCTTGTTAGAAAGGGTTTTGCATACGGCGTTCTCGATATTGACGGAATGAAAAAGCGCATTCGCGAATGGAATTGTGAACAATCAACAAAATAACGTATAATTTGTGTTGAAAATTCCGTAAATGTGTGTTAAGATATTTCCGTAAAAGTATATCCGAAAGGCTTTGCCGAATAGGTGATACAAACTCTGAATATAAATTAGGGAGCGTGGAAAAATGAAAAAGCTATTAAGTATAGTGCTTGTGTTTGTGATGTTGCTCGGGATTTTCGTGCCTGCTTTTGCTCAAAGCGAGAATGAGCAGCTTCCCCTTATTGTTTTGGGCGGATACGGTTCTTCACCCTTGTATTACATCGCCGAGGACGGCACTACAGAGCAGGTTTGGCCGCTCTCATTTGACCGCATTTCGGATCAGACCACCAAGGATTTGTCGGCGGTTATAATAACGGTGCTCAAATTCCTTTGCGGCGACGTTGACGACTTAGGCAACGCAATTGCCGTCGGCGGCATGGAAATACTCAATAAGGCTTTTTGCGGTGAAAATGGTGAATCGCTTTACAACGTGAAATATTTTCCGAACGATCCGAAATATACAAACTATAATTATCTGAGCGAAAACCGTACCACGGAGCTTCACGAAAAGGAACTCTGTGCGGCACAGGCGAAAATCAGAGGCGGAGACAGGGTTTTCTGTTTCCAATACGACTTCCGCAAGGGCGGATATGAAGCGGCGGTAAATCTTGATGAATATGTCAAGGCGGTGCTTGAATATACCGGAGCCGAAAAGGTGGATATCTTCGGCATCAGCTACGGCGGATTTGTCGGCGGAACGTATCTCAGCCTTTATGCCGATACCGCACCGGTAAACAATGTCGTGCTTGACGTGCCTGCTCTCGGCGGCACATCATTTGCGAAAAGATTTTTCCTCGGCGAGGTTGATTTTCCGGTTTCAAGCCTTGCTTCGCTCTTCGAAACGCTTTTGGGCAGTGAAACAAATATTGCCGGTCTTCTCAAAAACGTAAAACTGCCGAGAATCGAGAAGTTAGCTTCCGTATTTCTTAAGACGATATCCGTGCTTCCCTCACGTTGGGGCAGTTTGTGGGATCTTCTTACGCCCGAGGATTATGAGGTGCTTAAGGCTCGGCTTCTTGACCCTGTTGAGAATGCCGAAATAATCCGCAAAAGCGATATTGTTCACCATGAGGTAATGCCGAATTACAAAGAGAATTTTGCCCGTTGCATGGAACGTGGGGCGAATATCTCGATTTTATGCAACTATGTCGATTATACCGCTTTCGGCGGCGATAAGCTTGCCGATATGCTTCTTGATGCTTCGCAAGTCAGCGGCGCCGTTTGTACGGATGTCGGCAAGCGTTTTTCGGACGGTTACACGCCTGTGGGAACATCCTGTAATGACAGCAACCATAACCATCTTGCGCCGTCAATGAAAATTGATGCCTCAAGTGCTTATCTTCCGGAAAACACATGGTTTATCAACGGTCAGTATCACGGGACCTACGCCAAGGACCCCTATACCGTTGAGCTGATAAACAAATTGCTTACCGCAGAAGGAAAAACCGATATCTATACATATGAGAGCTTCCCGCAATTTCAGATAGCCCTTCAGCCCTATTATTCCGTTAACGCCGTATTTAAGGGCGAGATGACGGGTCATGTCGGAGATTCGGATACTCTCACCGTAACAAATCTTTCCACAGAAAACGAAATCCGTCTTGTCTCGATTAAAATGGAAGGAGCAAAATTCGAGATTCCTTGTGAAAGAGCGCTTGCACCCGGCGAAAGTGTAGATATAAAGGTTAACTTCACTCAGCCGATTACGGGCTACCGTGAAATGACGATAAAATATACCAAGCAGACCTTCGGACCGATTATATCGGAAAGAAATTTTGATTTTGTCAAGTAAGGAGTGTTCCTTATGAAAATGAAAAAAACAACACTGCTTTTTACGGTTTCCGGAGCGTTGATGCTGCTGTTCGTTCTCTTTACGGCGGCAATCGCAAACGTTGACGTAAAAGCGATAGGGCCGTTGCAGTCAAGTGTCGGATTCGCTCAGGCAAACGAGCTTTTCCGTGAGCTTATCGGTGTCAGCACCGGTTGGTATAAACTCTCGGAGCTTCTCGGTCTTTTGGCAATCGGCGTTATGCTTATTTTTGCGGCAATCGGCGGTATCCAGCTTTTTACACGCAAGGCGCTTAAAAAAGTTGATTACGAGATACTTGCGCTCGGTATATTCTATGTGCTTGTGATAGCGGTATATTTAATTTTCGATGCTCTTGCGATAAATTTCAGACCGATTTTGGAGGAAGGACAGCTTGAAGCTTCCTATCCGTCAACGCATACAATGCTTGCCGTTTGCGTAATGCTTACGGCGATGTTGCCGCTCAAAAAGAGACTCCCCGAAAAAGCCGCTTTCGCAGTCAAGACGGTCTGTATTGCCGTTGCGGTGCTCACGGTTATATCGAGAATGCTCTCGGGCGTTCATTGGTTTACCGATATAATAGGAGGAATACTCATTTCGTGTTCGCTCAGCGTATTCTACTATGCCCTCGCGGAGAAACTTCGCACAGTGTTGAAGCGTTAAGCATCGAGTAAATCGTCAACTTGCATATTGTTTTTTAAGACGAAACGATGTATAATATTTCCAATTTGAAAAAGGAGATATTAGTGTGGAGAAAAAATTAAGTGTTGTGACTGGCGCAGAGGGTTATGTGGGGTACGCGCTTGTCAGAGAGCTTGTTGCAAGAGGCGAGAACGTTCGTCTTGCCCTTTTGCGTGATTGCAGTGATTTCGATGAATTCGGATTTGAAAAGGCTATCGGCGATATCTGCGACAGCGAGTATCTTCTCAAAGCGTTTGAAGGTGCCGATACCGTTTATCACGTTGCCGGACTTGTCGATATCAGCGGAGAAAGAGATAAGCTCGTTTGGAAAGTAAATTATGAGGGCACGAAGAATGTTGTCGAGGCATGTAAAAAATGCGGCGTAAAAACTCTTGTTTATGTTTCGTCTGTTGATGCAATTCCCGTTACGGATGATATGGATAAGGTGCGTGAGCCGTCACATTTCGATCCCGACCTTATAGAGGGCGCTTACGGCAAGTCGAAGGCGGCCGCAAGCCAATATGTCAAGGATGCTTCCGACGAAAATCTCAAGACATGCATTATTCACCCGAGTTGCTGCATAGGTCCCAATGACATAAGACAGACTTCAAGTGTTTGCACGATGATAAACCTTTTCCTCAAGGGTTTGTTTCCCGTGTCGCTCAGCTTCGGCGGATATAACTTCGTTGACGTAAGAGATGTTGCAAAGGGAATGACCGCTGCCGCCGACAAGGGCAGAGGCGGAGAGAATTATCTGCTCTGCGGTGACAAAATGAGCGTGAGTGAATTTATCGGAACGCTTGCGAAAATTAACGGAAAGAAGCCGCCCAAAATCGAGCTGAGCAAAAAGACGATAGTAACGCTTTTGCCCGTTATCGAAAAGGTTTTCAAGCTCTTTAAGCTTCCGCCCGTTCTCAGTGAGCTGTCGGTAAACATCCTTTGCCAGAATTGCAATTTTACATATGAAAAGGCGGCGAAGGAGCTTGGATACAAGCCTATGAGCGCCGAGGAATCGCTTAGAGATACCGTCGAGTGGATAAAAGAAACCAACAAAATGAAATAAAAATTATGCCGTCCCTAAAGAGGGGCGGCATTTTTACGTCTTATTCTTACTTTTCGGCGGTCTCGGCGGTTCTTCTTTCGTCGATTTGCGCTTTGATTTTTTCGTATTTTTCGCCGAAAAGCCAATATTTCTTTTTATACACGACATAGCCGATTATGCAAAGAGGAATGGGGATAAGGAACATAAAGGCTCTGAGTGTCAGAAGCGAATTTCCGTTTATCATCGAGGCGGCATCAACAACATTACCGCTTGAATCAACAAATTGCTGAACGGTTTTTTGGAGCTCGGGGTCAAAATATTCACGGGTGTTCGGCAGTCCCGCAACGGAAATACCGAGTCCGAGAATGAGCATTGCAATTGCACCCGCAAATTTCGTTAAAAGCGTTTGAACGCTGAAAATTATGCTGTCGCCTCTCATGCCGGTTTTCCATTCGCCGTAGTCAACAACGTCGGCTATCATAACAGTCGAGCCGATTTGTTGCATACCGCTTGCAAGCATACAGGCGGCTCCCGAAAGGGCAACAAGGACGGAATTGAGCAGATGATATTCCTTGCCTGATTTGAGGAAAAAGAATATCACGAACAAAAGCGAAAAACTGACAACAAGCATCCAATACGATGCGCCGAAAATCTTTTCGCGGGGGATTTTCTTTGTTATAAGACTGTAGAAGAACATTGCAATGCCCTGACCCGTGCAGGCTATAATCCAAAACAGTGTGTAGCTGTAAGAGCTGTTGAGATAGTCGGCACCGTTTTCATAGCAGTAAACGAACAGATAGAGGATTTGCGAGGTCGCTATGGTAGAGCCGGTGCAATAAAGAATGTATGTCAGCGCATATGCCCGAAGTTGGTCGTTGGTTTTGAACATTTTGACGATGATTCCGAGATTTACCTTGTTGTGCGGAAGCTCATATTTTTCACGGTTTCCGAACACGGTAAAGCATATGAAAACCAGCAAAAGCGAAGCGGCAACGGTGCCAAGAACAAGATAAGCCTTTTCCATACCTTGAGCGGAGAATTTCGGAAGCACAAACGAAGAACCGATGGTGCCTATGGTGAAACCGCCGAAGCCTCCGATAAGCTTTACAAATGAGCTTGCCCTGTTTCTCTCATCGGTAGTGTTTGCAATGGTGGGAAGCATGGTCCAAAACGGAACATCAAAAACGGTGAAGCTCATGCCCCACAGCACATACATTGTTATGTAATAAAAGTATTTCAGCCCGACAGAGGCGGTGTGAATGGGATAAAACATGAGTATGAGACACACCGAGTTTGCTACTGCACCGAAGAAAACCCAAGGACGGTATCTTCCGAAGCGACTCTTTTTGCTGTTGTTGACTATTGCGGCAAGCATCGGATCGTTTATGGCATCCCAGAGCTTTGCAAGCACAAAGGCAACGGTCATATACAGGGGATTGAGGTTCATGTAGATACAAAGGTAGACAAGAAAAAATGTGTTAACGCAGTTGTTGCTGACTTCTCTGCCGAGAGAGCCGAGAGAATAAGCTCCGATTTCAAACGGAGTAAGGCGTTCTTTTGATTTAAGTTTCATTTTTTCAGCTCCATTTAAGTGATGTTGATAACAAGACCGATTTTTCGGAATATAATGTAGCAGGGACAGGCGACTGAAATTTTTTTGCTCCCCGATTTCGGAATACGATTATTTCGCCGTGTCCGTGCCCAAAATAATACTGCATTCAAACTTACGGGAGTGATTTAAGTGACCGTTAAACGGGGAGAGATCTATTACGCCGATTTAAGTCCTGTCGTCGGCTCGGAGCAGGGCGGAACAAGACCGGTGCTGATAGTGCAAAATGATGTAGGAAACAAATTCAGCCCAACCGTAATTGCGGCGGCGATAACAAGCCAACGCTATAAAACAAGCCTACCTACTCACATACGGGTAAATGCCGACGGCTGCGGACTTGCGAAGGATTCCATTGTGCTCCTTGAGCAGGTCAGAACGCTGGATAAAAAACGACTGAGAGAAAAAATGGGTAATCTCGATGAAAGAGACATGACCCGTGTTGACAGAGCGCTTTCGGTCAGCCTCGGCATCGAGGCGGAATAGAACATTAAACGGGGAGCCTTGCGGTGAAGCGGGGCTCTTTGTCAATATGCACAGGCAACTTCGCACACCCCGAGATAGAATTTTCTGATTTCGACGGGATTACAGAAAACGCCCATGTAGTCGGTGTGGTCCATAGAGTTCCTCATAGGCATCACATTCCAAATTCCCGTTTTCACATTTTCGCAATCGTATTCCGTATGGGGGTCTCCTTCCGGATATTTCGATGAAGCAACGCTTACAATACCGTCGTTGAGCCGCCACTCGTCGCCTATCTCATATCCCGCAATTTCGGTGTCCTCATAATTGCAAATTTTCACGGCAACGGGAATGAAGATGGGATTTAGGGTCGGTTCGGGATAGAGCTTTCCGCTGACGGGCCCCTCAAAAACGCACTCGGAATAGTAGGAATAATAATAAATATCATCAATAAGCTTGATTTTTTTATTTATCTCGCTTGCGCCTTGAAGAGTGAGGTCATAATATGCCGAGTCCTTTGAAGCAATCATTTCCTCGATAAGTTCTTTGCTGAAATTGCCCTCAACGCCTGTTTCGGGGCAGTCGGTATAGCCGAATTGGTCGAGCATGGGATCCCAAAGCGGACGAAGTTGAGTGTTACCTATAATACCCGCCATGTAATAATAACCGTTCAAAATCAAATTAACGTAGGCGAATCCGTCAAGGTCTGCGGCAAGTGAACCGTTATGCGGAGCGGAAACACAGCTTACGGAGTGAATGTAATCCCCCTTGCCGCCTTTGAAAAAGTCGGAAACGTCGTTCCCTGCGGCGACCTCTTCGGGCGCACCGTATTCGAGAATCGAAGCAAACAGGCGAACGGTAACGCCGCCCATGCTGTGACCGACAAGATTGACCTTTATGATATTGCCGTTTTCGTCGGTCGTGCCGAATTTTTCGCAAAGCTTTTTATCATAGCTTCTGCCGTAACGGGCGTGCCCGTGTTCCTCCGAGTGAGCTTTGCCGTAATCAACTCTTGTGCCCGTAAGCTGCGCATAAAGCTCACAAGTTCTGTCCCAAGCGGATGATACTCCGCCCATTGAAGCGGAGCAGACCTCGTAGCCCTGTTTTTCGAGATAAGAAAGAACGTCGCCCGAGGTGGTTCCCCAATAGGGCATGAAGCTGTCGAGCTTCTGATATTCGCCCCAGCCCATCATTCCGTGGACGAAAACGAAGGGGTACTTTTCCGGAGTTTCATTATCGGCATACGCAAACGGACATGCAAGAAGTATAGCCGTAATGCAAAGGATGGCGGATAGAATTTTTTTCATGATATCTGTCTCCTTAATTTTATTTTAGAGAAAACAATTCTCTTTTTTACTTAAATGCAAAATTATATAGTTTTGCCCATGCGAAAACACGGTCTTTATTCCATTTTTTCGGTATGACGGCACACGTGGCGGCAACTCTACCCATATCTGTGCCACAGTTCAGAATTTTACGAAGGAGCTCTTTGTCACGGCACACCTGCTTTGCCTTGTTGCCGAGGCTTTTGAAATCAACCGCAGACATCAGGGAAGCAAGGCTTGTAAAATTCACGCCCATGTTGATATCTTCCGAGGTCAGTGTTTCACTTTCGAAAAGATAATCTATTTCGGAGGGGGAGAGAGAAAGAACCGTTTTTTTAGCACATGCTATCGGAGCAAGTCCGGCACCGACGGCGTGATAATATGATACCTGATACTGCCACAGAGTTTCCGCGCTGTATGCCAATGAGTTGTCGCCTATAACAGCGTCGGCAAGGCAACGCGCGGCGCGCAGACTGTTGGCAATGCCCGAGCCTATCATCGGAACGGTCATGAAAGCGCTGTCGCCTATTGCGGCATAACCGTCGGCAACCATTACGGCAAGCGGCTGACGAACGGGTATTTCAACAAATTGACCGCCGCGCAAACGCTTTTTGCCGAGTCTCGGGTTGGTTTTCCTCAGCTCGTCGGAAAATCTTTCAACTTCGGCAATATCGAAATCGTTAAATCTGCCGATAAGCAGGTCGGTGTATTCTTCTTCTGAGGCTATCCAACTGATACCCTGTATATTGTCAAAAAACAGCATTACCTTGAATTTTGCATCGGGCTCCTCACTGCTTCCGACATTGTAAAAAGCACGGTATATGGAAATTTTGTCGTTACGCAGAACCTCCCTGTCTATTCCGAAGGCTTCGGGAAGATTGCAGCGCAGGGGAGAGTTGAGACCGCAAGAGTCGATTATGAGATCGGCGTAAAAATCACCCTTGTCAGTTGAAATTCCAGCCACTCTGTTGCCTAGGATGATAGGGGAGAATATCTCACAGCCGTACATAATATCAACGCCGCAGTTGAGAGCGTTGGTTATCAGGTGGTCGTAAATGTCACGGCGTTCCATTTTGATTTCAAGCTGTTCTTTGGGAATGTGCTGATGCAGTGATTTTTTGCTTGACGGAGCGAAAAATGTCATGTCCTCTTTGTACTCGAATTTTTCTTCGTGCGGCATTTCCATTCCGGCAATTTCAAAAGAGGAAGGGGCGAAAATATCCGTCCAATCGTAGCCGAGAGTACCCTCCGTTTTCTTCTCATAAACGGTGACATCGAATCCGGATTTTGCAAGCAGAGCGGCTGCGGCTATTCCGCCGTGTCCGAGACCTGCCACAATGATTTTTTTACCCATTTGCAATTCCCCCTTGGTTACATAACGATTTTATCATATTTGCGCAAAAATAACAACCTGAAATTTACTCGTCAATTTGTGCTTCGTGACTGATAAAACGGCGCGGAGACAAAAAGCCGTTCATCTCGAAGGTGAGATAAACGACTTTTTATGAAGTGTATTTTTTAATGTTTACAATAATTCTTCCTTTTTTACTCACGCAGGAGCAATCGGTGATGATAATACGGCCCTTGCGGCGAAAGACAATCTTATCGCCTTCTCCGATACGTTTGTCGGACTTCGTGCATTCACAATCGTTTACAAAAACAAGTCCGCGCTCTATGGCATCGCAGGCTACAGTGCGTGATACGGAAAAACCGTTTTTAACTATGCTGTCAAGCCGCAGTGTGGACACGGTAAAGTTGCCGCAAATCGCACTCTCGGAATTGCCGAGATTTTTAAGCTCCGAAAGGGGAACCGGCGTTGCGGTAAGAGTGCCTCTGCCGGCTTTGCCGAGATTTTCGGAGATGAACGGTGCAATCTTTTTCAGCACGGCAATCATACAGCCGTCCTCGACAATACGGATATCGCCTGTCGTTTCGCGTTTTATGCCGAGCGACATAAGTGCTCCGAGATAGTCACGGTGTCCGAGCGGGGGCGAAAACCTGTCCTTTTTGACTTGCAGAACTGTTATCGGGTCGGAGTCGGGGTTGCTTTCAAAGTATTCGGCAAGGCTGTCGGAATCAACGGCTTCGATATATGCGGGAAGAAATACCGCTATCCGTCTTTCGGAATCGGGCAAGGGGCTGTAAAGTATAAGGCGAACATCCGAGAAAGAAAGATGCATATTTTTAACAATGGACTGCTCGTGCATATTGAGAAAATCGCTGTTCGTAAGCATGAAATTATCACTGCATAGGCGCGCTTTATCCTCGATTCTCGCAAGCAGGAGTTTATCGTCCGATTGAAGATTATTCATTCAAAAGCTCCTTGCCCTGTTTTCCGCTTATGTGCTCAACGGTGAGACGTGCAACACAAACCGAGGAGAGGAATTTCGATATTTCGCTTTCGACGGCGTCGGTGCTTTCATTTGGACTGTATTTTCGGCACAGCAAGCGCAGGGCTTCTTTTTTATCTTCATCATTCTTGATATATTCGAGCGTTCCGAACGCAACGACGCTGCGGTATGCCGTGGTGAATTTTTCGGGAATAATATCGTCCCGAGAGATGATGCAAAATGATGCCTTTGGATTTTTAAGTGCCAAATCGAATTTGTGTCCGCTTTTTGCACCGTGAAAATATATATTCCCGTTGTTGTAAGCAAAGCTTAAAGGTACTGCATAAGGATATTCTTCGTTGGTTCCGGAGAGCGCTAGGACTCCGGAGGAAGCATTTTCAAGCAGTGAAAGGCAGGTGTTCCCGTCAAGTTTTTGAGCACTGCGGCGCATTTCTTTGAATATCAAAGCAACTCCACTCCCTTGGCACGGCATTCCGCTATCATTTCCTCGGGCCAGACCGATGCCTGAACTTCGCCGATGTGCGCTTTGCGCAAGAAGAACATACAAATTCTCGACTGACCTATGCCGCCGCCTATCGAATAGGGGAGTTCGCCGTTAAGAAGCGCCTTGTGGAAAGGAAGCTCCTTGCGTTCGGGACAGCCTCTGATTTCAAGCTGACGGGTCAGCGTTTCTTCGTCAACTCTTATGCCCATCGACGAAAGCTCAAAGGCAATGTCAAGAACGGGATAATAAACGACTATATCTCCGTTAAGCTCCCAATCATCGTAGTCGGGTGCTCTGCCGTCGTGAATTTCACCGCTGTTGAGTTTGCCGCCTATTTTCATTATAAATACAGCTTTTTTTTCGCGGGCAATGCGGTTCTCTCTTTCTTTCGGAGTGAGGTCGGGATACATATCTTCAAGCTCTTGAGTGGTGACAAATGTAATTTTATCGGGGAGAAAATGTTTTTCGACAAAATCGTAGTCATCCGCAACATATCTTTCGGTGTGCCTGAGTGCGCGGTAAATTGCTCTAACCGCAATTTTGAGAGTTTCCTCG
>CAYNUD010000012.1:0-319 GCA_964400315.1 uncultured Clostridium sp.
GAGTATCTTTAAGCTCAAGGCCGAGATCGCCGGTTATTACTTCGCCGCCGGTAAGAATTGCGATATCCTGAAGCATCTCCTTTCTTCTGTCGCCGAAGCCGGGAGCCTTAACGCATACGCAGGTGAATACGCCTCTGAGCTTATTGACAAGAATGGTTGAAAGAGCCTCGCCTTCAACATCCTCGGCAACAATTATCAGCTTGCCACCGGCGTGCATAACCTGTTCGAGAAGGGGAAGAAGATCCTGAACGGAGGATATCTTTTTATCGGTGATAAGAATAAGAGCGTCATCAATAACAGCTTCCATCTTGTCGGTGTC
>CAYNUD010000012.1:329-22594 GCA_964400315.1 uncultured Clostridium sp.
TTACCATATAAGGAGAAATGTAACCTCTGTCGAACTGCATACCCTCAACAACCTCGGACTCGGTAACGGCAATCTTCGATTCCTCAACGGTTATAACTCCGTCTGCCGTAACCTTATCCATTGCATCGGCAATAAACTTACCGACCTCTTCATCACCGGAGGAAATAGTACCGATTCTCGCGATATCCTCGGAGCTTGTAACGGGCTTTGAATTCTTTTTAAGGCATTCCACAACACTTTCGACAGCCTTGGACATACCCTTCTTTACTACCATCGGATTTGCACCGGCGGTAACATTCTTCATGCCCTCTCTGATAAGAGCCTGAGCAAGAAGCGTTGCGGTCGTTGTACCGTCACCCGCAACATCGTTGGTTTTTGTGGAAACCTCTTTTACAAGCTGTGCACCCATATTTTCAAAGGGATCCTCAAGCTCAATTTCCTTTGCTATGGTAACGCCGTCATTGGTTATAAGAGGCGCACCGTATTTTTTATCAAGAACAACGTTTCTGCCTTTGGGTCCGAGTGTAATCTTGACTGTATTAGCAAGCTTGTCAACGCCTGCCTGAAGCGCCTTGCGGGCTTCTTCACCGTAAATTATCTGTTTTGCCATGGTAAATTCCTCCTTAAATTATTCGACTACCGCAAGAATATCGCTCTGACGAACGATGGTGTATTCTTCCTTGTTGAGTTTTACCTCGGTGCCGGAATATTTGCTTGTGATGACCTTGTCTCCGACCTTAACATACATTTCAACTTCCTTGCCGTCAACAACGCCGCCGGGACCTACCGCGATAACCTCGGCAATCTGGGGCTTCTCCTGAGAAGAAGCCGAAAGGATAATGCCGCTGCTCGTAGTCTCCTCAACCTCAACGGACTTTACGACTACTCTGTCAGCCAACGGTTTAATAGTCATATTTATTACCTCCAAAAATAAAAATTGTCATTTTAGCACTCTTGAACCCTGAGTGCTAATTTGTATTGTAATCACTTTTGCATAAAAAATCAAGTCCTTTTTCCAAAATTTACAATATTGTAATAATTGACCCGTTTCGGCTCTGCTTCTCGGCTTTCGTTGTGCCGACATGTCCGATGCGCCAATGTTTTGTTGACTTTATTAATATTTGTTGATATAATTACATTGAATTTAATTAAAGTAGGATCGCGTATCATGAACATCCTTGTTTCTCTTGATTCAAATTATATATATCCGCTATGCACGATGCTTCGTTCGCTTTCGAAAAACTGCTCGGAAAGCCGCATTGACCTCTTCGTTGCGTTTTCGTCTCTTACCGAAAACGATTTTTTGCAAATGGAAAAGGCTCTTCACACCGTCGAGCATGAAATCCATCGTATCGCAGTAGGCGACGAATTGTTTGCGGATTTTCCCGTGCTTGACCGCATAAGCAAGGCGACTTATTACCGTCTGCTTGTCGGAGATATCCTTCCCGCCGAGGTTGACCGTGTTTTGTATCTCGATCCCGATATCGTTATTAATAAAAACCTTGAGGAATTTTATTCCATGGATATGAAAGGATGTATAATCGCGGGAGCCACTCATCTTTTCGGCATTCTCGGAACTGTAAACCGTATGCGGCTCGGAATAAAGCGTAAACACAGCTATATAAATGCCGGTGTGCTCCTTATCGACCTGAAAAAATGGCGTGAAGTCGCCGATGCGAACGGTATTCTTACATACATTTCAAAAAAACACAGGACTTTATTTCTTGCCGACCAAGATGTTGTGAATGCCCTGTTTTGGGACAAAACGCTCGCCGTTGACGAAAGAATTTACAACCTTGACGAAAAAACCTTTTCATTCTATTCCAGAAAAGCGGCGGGAGATAAAAGAATCGACCTGCAATGGGTCAGGGACAATGCCGTTATAATTCATTTCAACGGTAAACACAAGCCGTGGAAGGAAAAGCCGTACGGCGGAAAGCTCGGTGATTACTTTGAAATCTACAAAAACGCATGATCCGAATTCTGGCAACAGAACGGTTCTTTTGATACAGCGTATCTGCGCCGTTGCATTTTTTGTTGCCGCATTGGTCGCATTTGTT
Organism: uncultured Clostridium sp.; assembly: GCA_964400315.1. Lineage (GTDB taxonomy): Bacteria > Bacillota > Clostridia > Oscillospirales > Acutalibacteraceae > CAG-177. The sequence goes on from CAYNUD010000012.1 coordinate 2,390, forward strand.
TTTTGCTACATAAAATACGGCAGAACACTTTATGATGTTTTCAGCGATCCCGAACAAATAAGAGTCTTCCTTTCACGCTTCAACGGACTTGATAAGCTCGCTTTTGTCGGTGTCAGAGCATTTCAGACGGTAATAAAAATTATCCCCGCGGAACCTCTTGAAATAGGCTCGGGATTTCTTTACGGCACATGGGGCGGACTGCTTCTTTGCTTTCTCGGAACCGAGATAGGCTCGCTTGTCATAATCGCCGTCACAAAAATTTTCGGAAAACGGATAGTCGAGCTTTTTTTACCTGCGGAAAAACTCAATTCGCTGAAATTCCTGCAAAACGAAAAAACGGTATTTCGAACTCTTTTTATAATTTATCTTATTCCCGGTACTCCGAAGGATATTCTTACCTATGCTGCGGCTTTAACCAATATCAACATGAAAAAATTTATGCTGATAACGGGAATTGCAAGAATACCGTCCATAATCTCCTCCACCCTTTGCGGAGCTCAGATAACAAGCCGTAATTTTGACCTTGCGATAATAATTTTTGCCGCTACCGCCGTGTTGAGTCTCGTTTGCTCTTTCTTTTATAAAAAGCTCACGGGCAAAGGCGAAACGGCCGACAAAAACAACAGAGAGGATGCCTGAACTTTGAAAACGGAAGCATTGACCGCAAATAAAAGCAAGCTCGGTCTTTATGCCCCCGCACTCTTTCTTCTTTCCGCGCTTCTACCCGAATACATAGCGCCCGTTTTTGCTTTTGTGATTTTTATTTTTGTCTTAAAAGACAGAATTTCCGCAAAGAAAAAGCCGAATTTCGGTGTACTCGGAATCGCCGTGCTTATCTATATGATGCTAATGGTCATCTGCTCGTTCTATTCATCATCGGCTATATCTTCACTTGCAAGCATCGGGCTTTGGTGCCTGATGTTCACCGGTTTTTACGTATTCACCGAAACGGTCAATTCGGAGGATGATATCGAACGTGTGTTTTTCTGCGGAGGATTATCCGCCGGAGTCACAGGCATAATCGGCGTTGCTCAGATGGTTCTCTATCACATTTGTCTTCGAACCGAAAATAACATTTACAAACTATTCAACCCTTTTTGGCGGTTTCTTGACCTTGCGGTTGAAAAGCTCGTCGTTTTTTTGCCTGATTTCATAACCTCCTCAATGTCTTCAAAAACATTCCATACATTCAGTACAAGGGCCTGCGGTACATTTTCAAACCCCTTGTTTTTTGCGGCATTCTGCGTTTCAATGTTCCCGTTTGCCGCTTACATGTTTCTTTTTTCAAAAAGCACAAAGCGAAAGATTCTCGGATTTTTCTGCACCCTTTCGACAATCGGCGGCACTGCTCTTTCTTATTCGCGAGGCCCGTATCTGTTTATTGTAATTGTTTTCTTGCTTTTGTTTCTTTACGGAGGAAAAAGCTGTATTAAGCTCCTCGGAATCGGCGGATTCGGTTTTTGCGCGATTCTTATTTTTGCAAAAGGAATATTCAAACGAATGCTGACTCTTATCAGCGGTAATGATCTCTCTGTCAACACAAGAATGAATGTTTGGAGCGCCGCGCTCGATATGCTTAAAAAGAAGCCCATATTCGGCTACGGTACAGGCTTTGACAACATTCGGCAGGTGCTTCACGGAGAATACGGCGTTACTCAACCACACGCTCACAATATTTTTCTTGAAGCATGGCTTGAAAACGGTATTCTCGGCGCCGTTATGCTCGCCGCCGTGTTTATTCTTTTTTTCATAAACGTATTTCGTCTTTTCCGAAAAGGCCGACAGCAACGGAGATTTGCTGTCACACTGTTCGCTTGTGTGTCCGGTTTTCTCCTTTGCGGAACCACGGATTGTCTCTTCTACGGATTAAAGCCGCTTCAATATATGATGCTTCTTTTAGGTCTGTCGCAGGCGGTATTCTTTGTATATCTCTCAAAATCGGAGGCTGAAAATGAACGTACTATCAATAAGTGACACTTCGGACAGGAGCACTCACGCCTATCTTCCGTTTATGGCAAAAGCGGCGGACAAGGATATGCTTCTGTGCGGTCTGCACCTTGACGGCTGTTCACTTGAACGGCACTGGAACAATTGGCGCAAAGAACTGCCGTGTTACGAATACGACGTATGTCTGCCGAGAGAAACCGAAACAAGAACGGTGGACGATGTTGCTCTGCACGAAGCGGTCGAGGATGAGGAATGGGACGTTATCACGCTTCGCCAAACCTATTCCCTTTGCTGTGAAAAAGAAAGCTATACCCCCTATCTTGCCGAGCTTGCGGAATACTGCCGAATGATGCAACCGAAAGCTAAAATTTTGCTCATTCAGCCTTGGATATGCGAGACATCACCGCTCGCAGTCAGCGAAATGTATGCTGTTTTGACCGAGTCTTGTGCGGAAGCGGCAATAGAATCCGACATTGACACCATCGTGCCCGTGGGAAAAGCGTGGGAGATCGCACGTCAAACACCCTTGGGCAACAAGTTGACTTACGGCGGTCACAACGCTTCGGAGCTCGGCTGTTACCTTGCGGGAGCGTGCCTGTATGAAAACATTTTCGGTGAAAGTATAGCAAACAATCCGTTCACACTGCCAGTACCTTTCAACGAAGCCGTGCCGCTGATGAAGCTGTGCGTTCAAACCGCCGGTGAAAAAGGAATACTCAGATGAACGGCTAAAAATCAAAACAACGTATATAATATTAATGTATCTCATGCCCGAGATAAGGAGAAGTCATGTTTGTAGATGTTGCAAAAATCAAAATTAAAGCAGGCAACGGCGGTAACGGTGCCGTTAGCTTCCGCAGAGAAAAATATGTTGCCGCAGGCGGTCCCGACGGCGGCGACGGCGGCAGAGGCGGAAATATTGTTTTCGAGGTTGACGACAACCTTTCAACACTTGCGGATTTCCGTTATAAGAGAAAATATACCGCTCCGAACGGTGAAAACGGCTCGGGCGGACGTAAAAACGGCAGACGTGGTGAGGATCTTGTGATAAAGGTCCCACGAGGAACGATAATCCGTGAAACGGAAAGCGGTGCCGTCATGGCGGATATGTCCGACGGCAAACCTTTCATTGCCGCAAAAGGCGGTAACGGAGGTTGGGGCAATCCTCATTTTGCCACACCGACACGACAGGTTCCCCGATTTGCCAAAAGCGGCATACCCGGTGAAGAATGGGAAGTCAGTCTTGAATTAAAGCTACTCGCCGATGTAGGACTTCTCGGCTTTCCCAATGTCGGAAAATCGACACTTGTTTCCGTTGTGAGTCAGGCAAAGCCCATCATTGCGAATTATCATTTTACCACAATAACACCCGTTCTCGGCGTTGTTTCTCTCGGTGAAGGAAGCTCATTCGTCATGGCAGACATTCCCGGCCTTATAGAAGGGGCGGGTGACGGTGTCGGTCTCGGCCACGAATTTTTGCGCCATGTCGAGCGTTGCCGTCTGCTTGTTCACATTCTTGATGCCGCAGGCAGTGAGGGCAGAGACCCGATAGACGATTTCGAAATCATCAACCGTGAGCTTGAAAAATTCGACCCCGAGCTTGCAAAACGTCCGCAGATAGTCGTTGCCAACAAGGTTGACCTTGCCAATGACTCTCAGCTTCAGCGGCTTTCCGAGTATTTTACCGAAAAAGGTTATGAATACCATACGATGTGCGCCCCCATTTGCGAAGGCACGGCGGAACTTGTTTCGGCAATATGGAATAAGCTCTCCGAATTGCCGCCGATAAAGCGGTACGAAGCGGAAAACATACCTGTCGAATTATTCGAAAAGCAAAACGACAAAGGCTTCAACATTCGTGTTGAGGACGGCGTTTATTTTGTCGAAGCACCTTGGCTTCTTAAAATTCTTCAACGTACCGACCTCGATGATTATGAATCGTTGCAATATTTCCAAAGAATTCTTACTTCAAGCGGAATAATCGACGCTCTGCGTGAAAAGGGTATCAATGAGGGCGACACGGTTTCCATTTATGAGCTTGAATTTGATTTTGTAAATTAACGGGGGTATCTTTTTGTATTCAATGCTTGAAAATCCCACAGACACCTCTGCTTTAAGTCCTCTTACTCTTGCCTTTATCGGCGACACCGTTTTTGATTTACTCGTTCGCAGCGAGCTTGTTTCTCAGGCAAACCGTCCCGTTGATGCACTGCACAAAAACGCTTCGAAAATAGTCTGTGCCTCAGCTCAAGCCGAAAGTATGAGAAAAATACTTCCCATACTAACCGAGGAAGAAGAGACTGTTTTCAAAAGAGGCAGGAATGCTCATACCGGCGGTGTTCCGAAAAATCAATCAAGCGCCGATTATCACTATGCCACAGGACTTGAAAGCCTTTTCGGATGGCTGTATCTCAGCGGCAAAATCGAACGAATCAATGAGCTTTATACACTTCTCAGACACGACTGAAAAGCTTTGCGGAGGCATTGTCAATATGAATATAACCAGACAAAATGTTGGGGAAACACTTAAGAACAATTTGATGTGGATAGTAGGATGTTCTCTCTATTCCATAGGCGTTTGCAGTTTTGCGGTGCCGAATTCCATTGCGCAAAGCGGATTTACGGGCCTTGCGGTCATCATAAACCATTTGTTTTCACTGCCCGTAGGTGCGGTAAACCTTGCGCTGAACATCCCTATGCTCATACTCATGTGGATATTTCTCGGTAAACAGCTTGTGGCAAGAACGCTCTGGGTCACGTTGATACTTTCAACAGCTTTGGATGTTTTCGCATCGTTCATGCCTACCTATGAGGGTGACCAGATGCTTGCGGCTCTGTTTTGCGGCTTGCTTGAGGGCGCGGGGCTGGGTCTTGTAACAATAACCGGTGCAACCAGCGGCGGAACGGATATCGTAGCAAGACTTATTCACAAAAAATGGAAATTTATCACCATCGGCAAGGTTGTACTTGTTGCCGACGCTCTCGTTGTTATTTCAAACATGATAGTATTTCGCAGTATCGAAAGCGGACTTTACGCCATAGTCATGATATATGCGAGCACAAAGCTTATCGACTCAATGGTTTACGGCACGGGCAACGGCAAAATGCTTATGATAATAACCTCAAAACCCAACGAAATTTCTCAAGCGATAATTGCCTCCTCTCACAGAGGTGTTTCAATAGTTCCCGTTGTCGGAGCATACACGGGTGAAAGCAAAAACATGCTTATTTGCGTTGCAAGACGGCACCAGATATCCGGAATCATCAAAACAGTAAAATCCATTGACAGCAAAACCTTTATCATAGTCAGTGAAGCTAACGAAATTCTCGGAGAAGGCTTTACGCAAGCGCTTTAAACAGCCGTCGATTAAATTCTTGTTCGGATGATTGCAAACCCGAAGCCGTTAATGATTCAATCTTCTGTCGGTTGCGGCCAGCCGCCAACGTTTGCATCTTCAAGGTCAATAAAACCTTGACAAAAAGTATACGATTGATATATAATAACTGAGTTAATCAACATAAAGAGAGGTTTTTTAAATGTCAGGCCATTCAAAATGGAGTACAATTAAGCGTAAAAAAGAAAAAACCGATAATCAGAGAGCCAAGGTGTTCACCAAAATCGGCAGAGAAATAGCGGTTGTCGTTCGCGAAGGCGGTCCCGACCCCGCATCAAACTCAAAGCTCAAGGACGTTATCGCAAAGGCTAAGGCCAACAACGTTCCCAATGACAACATTGAAAGAATTATCAAAAAGGCCGCCGGTGAAGCAGGCGGTGCCGATTACGAAGAAATCGTTTATGAGGGCTACGGCCCGTCGGGTATTGCCGTTATCGTTGAAACTCTTACCGATAACCGCAACAGAACCGCCGGAGATGTTCGCCATTACTTTGACAAATACGGCGGAAACATGGGCCAAAGCGGCTGCGTTTCCTTTATGTTCTCAAAGCAGGGCGTTATCATCATCGAGCAGGAGGGTGTTGACGAAGAAAAGCTTATGGAGGATGCTCTCGAAGCAGGTGCAACCGACTTCCTTACCGATGACGGCGTGTTCGAGATAAGAACCGAGCCCAACGACTGCGGTGCGATACGTGAAGACCTTGAAGCGAAAGGATATTCATTTGTTTCCGCAGAGGTTGAGTATGTTCCCTCTACATATACCGCACTTACCGACCCCGACGATATCAAGAACATGGAAAAAATGCTCGAAATGTTTGAGGATAACGACGATGTTCAGGCTGTTTGGCACAACTGGGAAAATGCCGACGATGCCGAATAATAACAGTAAGCTGTCTGCTGTTAGCAGGCGGCTTTTTTTCTTAACCTATTGATTTAATATGCATTTCGGTGTATTATTAAGACAAACACTCAGAAACGGAGAACAATTATGGATAAATATGCGAGACTCAAATATCAGCCCTGCCTCCCCTTGGGCAAAGACGGTAAAAGACTTACCGGTTCTGCCGAGCACGCCGCACTTTCAAGAAAAGCCGCAGGCGAAGGCATGGTTCTTCTTAAAAATCTCGGAAATGCTCTTCCTCTTAAAAAGGGTGAAACGGTCGCTCTTTTCGGAAAAGCGACAATCGAATACATAAAGGGCGGCGGCGGAAGCGGCGATGTTTTCACGGCATACATTCACAATGTTTATGACGGCTTTGCCGAAAAGGAAGCCGAAGGCAAAATCAAGCTTTATATGCCCACCGTTGATTTTTACAAAAATTACGTTAAAGAAGAAAGTAAAAATGTTCTTACCCGTCCTCAAATCGAGAAAATTTGGGACAAGGTCAATGCCATGGACTTCTGCGACGAAAAGAACGATATAATTTACGATACCTTTGCGAAAATGCATGTGTGCGAAGCCGACGTTCCCGACGAGCTGATAAATTCCGCCGCCGAAAACGCCGATGTTGCGGTTATCACTCTCAGCCGCTTTTCCGCCGAGGGCGTTGACCGCAAGCCCATAGAAAGCGACTATTATCTTTCCGTCGCCGAAAAAAGCCTTATCGACCGAGCAAGCGCAAAATTCAAAAAAACCGTTGTTGTTTTGAACTCGGGTGCCGTTGTTGACTGCGAACATTTTGCGGACAATGACAAGGTTCAGTCCGTCATTTTCGGCTGGCAGGGCGGTCTTGAAGGCGGTTGTGCCATAGCGGATATAATCTGCGGCGATGTTTGTCCTTCGGGCAAGCTTGCGGACACAATACCCGACTCTTACTATTCGTATCAAAACGCCGATGAATTTCTCATCGGCTACGAGCATCTTGATTATTATGACGATATTTATGTCGGCTATCGCTACTTCGAAACAATACCGAATGCCGCAAAAAAAGTGCGTTATCCGTTCGGGTTCGGACTTTCGTATACGGAATTTGAGCTAAGTGGCGCATTTTGCGGAGAAAGCGACGGAAAAATTGTTGTCGCCGTAACCGTAAAGAATGTCGGAAGCGTTGCGGGCAAGGAGGTCGTTCAGCTCTATTACAGCGCACCTCAGGGAATGCTCGGCAAACCCGCAAAAGAGCTTGCCGCATTTAAAAAGACCCGCTTACTTGCACCGGATGAAAGCGAAACTCTTGCGCTTAGCTTCGATATTTCCGATATGGCAAGCTTCGACGATCTCGGAAAAATCAGCAAATCGGCATTCGTTCTTGAAAAAGGAAATTACTCGCTGTATCTCGGAACCTCCGTGCGCAATCTCAAAAAGCTCGATTATGAATATGTTGCCGAGGACGATATAATTGTTAAGCAATCAAGCTCTCTGCTAAGACCCTTTAAGCTCGGAAAACGGCTTATCGCAAACGGAGCGTTTGAGCCGCTTCCGATGGGCGAACCGCATTACCGTTCCGCCGAGAACATTCTCTCCGATGCAAAGGCCCCCGAAAACGAGGTCAAATTCGATGCTGTCGGTGAAAGCCTAAGCGTTGACGAATTTATGAAGCAGCTTACCGACGATGAACTTATTGACCTTGTCGGCGGTCATCAGAATCAGCCCGGTGTATGCAACACAGGTGCTTTCGGCGGCCTCAAGAGACTTGATATTCCTCCCGTTCCCACCGCAGACGGTCCTGCCGGCCTTCGTCTCAATGTTCAGACAGGAGCTCCGACAACAGCATGGCCCTGTGCAACGCTTCTCGCCTGTACTTGGAATACTGAGCTTATTCAAGAAGTCGGCAAAGCCGGAGGAACCGAGCTTCGCGAAAACAATCTCGGCGCTTGGCTTGCTCCCGCCATGAACATACATCGCAATCCGCTTTGCGGCAGAAATTTTGAATATTTTTCGGAAGATCCTCTGCTTGCCGGTAAATGCTGTGCCGCCGAGGTAAGAGGCATTCAGTCAATGCACATTGCCGCCTCCGTCAAACACTTTGCCTGCAACAACAGAGAATCCAACCGATTCGAATGCGATTCCAGAGTGTCCGAAAGAGCACTTCGCGAAATATATCTCCGCGGTTTTGAAATATGCATAAAGGAAGCCGATCCGTGGACCGTTATGTCCTCATACAATCTCATAAACGGCTGTCACACCTCAACAAGCTATGAGCTCCTCACCGAAATACTCCGCAACGAATGGGGCTTCAAAGGCATGGTAACCACCGATTGGGGCGTTCACAGCGCTCACTCGGATGAAATCAAGGCAGGCAACGACCTTAAAATGGGAGAGGGCGAGCCTTGCGAACTCAAAAAAGCTCTTGAAGTGGGAATCTTGACGAGAGCTGACCTTGAAGCAAGTGTTCGCCGCATACTTGAAATGACCCTGAAAACAGCCGAATGACGCAACTAACCCCCGATGCTTTGCGGAATCACATTGCATCGGGGGCTTTTCTGTTATTTTTCTTTAATATGTCTTAACGTCATGGCAATCCTGTCGTTGATATTTACCGTTCCCACACCGAAAATCTGCGTATCAAGCTTGCCGTGCATGGGCGCCGTCCACTCTTCTCCTATAGCTGAAATTCCGTGCATAACGCCGATAACCGAACCTGCGGTTGCCGCATTGCAATCCGTATCAAAGCCAGTCTGTACCGCAAGGCACACTGTTTTTCCGTAAACTCCGTCACCGTAAAGCAGACTTGCAACCACTATTTCGGCGTTTGAAAGTACGTGACACCAGTCGTGACCGCTGTGCTCATTCCAGCGCTCGTGTATTTGCCCAAAACAATCTTCGCAAGACACTCCGGCATCGAAGCCGTTGATTATTCGCATAACGCTTTCATAGAATCTTGACTTCTGCGGGATAAAGTTCAGTGCATTCAGAACCGCCTCGCGAATATCTCGGGTTACTGCGGCGCAGGCTATTAAAGCGGCGGCAAACATTTCACCGTAAATTCCGTTTTTGGTGTGGGATATACTCGCATCGCGGTAAGCCATATCCGATGCCGTCTCGGGGTCGCCGAGACAAATATAACCGAAATAATCGGCTCGTATCTGTGCCCCTATCCACTCACGGTAGGGGTTTTTGTATTCCGCCGAGTCATGAGGTGCGAAACCGGCCGCAAAGTTTCGAAACGCCACTCTTTCAGCCGTACAATAGGCGTTTTTCGGTTGCTTTGCAAGCCAAAAATCCGCAATACTCTTTGAAGTGAAATTCTTGCCGTACTTTTCAATAAGCTCCTGATAAAGCACAAGATAATTTGTATCGTCATCGGCGGGAGCGGCTTTTACTTCATCGGGATGAACCCCGTTATTAAGGTTGTATCTCATTCCTTCGAGATTTTCCGATGTTAAATCACTACGCCGTATATACCTGTGCATGGGATAGTTGTCCGTCTTTTTAAGGAAAGGTATAAACTCATCTGTACGTATTCCTTCGACTGCCTTCCCTAAAAAACAACCGCAAATTCTGCCGTACCAAGCTCCCGCAATTTTGCTTTCTATCTCGTCGGGATTTACCGCTTTTTTTTTCGGCACCGAGCCTCTTGATTCTTTTATTTCCTCAAGCAAGTCGGGCTCAACATATTTATAATCGCTTCTCAGCGGCAGATTTATGACGATATCAAAAACAGTATCCGCCATGCGTTCCTTGTACTCTCCTGCCGGCATATCCGAGACCGCTTTAAACAGCCCTTCGAAGCTTTCTACGTCAAGTCCTTCCTCAACACACTGTCTGTATTCCGTCATAAGCTCCGCCGAATAGGACTCCCATGGGTGTATATTAGGGAAATCGGGCATAATTCTCTTTTTATTCATACCGTCACCTTCATCTCGTTGTAGTCGTGATTTAATGATACCACACAACGGCAAACAAGTAAAGAATTTAAAAAAATAAAAGGCAGAGTTAAATCCTCTGCCGATTTATTTTGACTTATGCTTCCTTTACAACTACCTGCTTACCGTTATAATAGCCACATTCGGGGCAAAGTCTGTGTGATCTTTTGTATGCGCCGCAGTTTGAGCACTTCTCAAGCTGGGGGGCAGACATTTTCCAAACATTGGAGCGTCTCTTGTCTCTTCTTGCTTTGGAAACTCGTCTTGCGGGAACTGCCATCCTTGAGCACCTCCTTAATTTGTGCTTTATTTAACCAAAAAGGTTTTACTGATTATCCAGAAGCTGTCTAAGCGCCTCAAGGCGAGGATCAATATCCTTTGGACAGCTGCATGAATCAACGTTAAGGTCCTTGCCGCATTTGGGGCAAACACCCTTACAAGCTTCACTGCAAAGAAACTTTGAGGGAAGCTCGAGGAAAATATCCTCGGTAATGAGAGCACCGACATCAAATCGAAGCTCGTTGACAAGCAAAAGCTCATCGTTGTTTTCATCATTCAAATGAGTAACAAGTGTATGGAATATTTCGATCTGCAACGGAACGGTTATAGGCTTTGCACATCTGTCGCAATTAAGCTCCAAAACAGGTTTTGCAACAGCATTCAGCTCCACCACGCCGGTATGATTACCGACCTTTCCGCTCACCGAAACAGGCTTTGTAAACGGCTTAACTCCGTTAAGCTCTTCCTGCGACAGGTCAAGCTCAAAATCAAAACCCTTTACAAATCCTTCGGTATTAAAAACAGACTCTAAATCCAATAACATATTACTCACCTAAAATCACGCACCAAATATTATATATTTATCAGCATGATTTGTCAACTAAAATATTTAGATTTTTTCGCAGAAATCGAATATTTTTGCGGGAAGTGCCGATTCGTCGGCCGAAATGGTGAATGTAAAATCCTGCTCCGCTATCTTGCTGAGCTTTGAAAGCTTCTCAAGGAAATCGGCAAGCTCATCATAATTCTTTCCGCCGATCTTGAGAGTTGCGTCAACAAGGATATCGGTTATGTCGTGGTCGCCTGCAACTATACCGCTAAGGAAGCCATAGAATGCATCGTAGCCGTTGATTCCGTAATGATCGGTTTCAACAAGTCTTGCACGGTAATTTACGTTGTAGGTGAGAAGTCTCTCCTTTTCAACGCAAACAACATTGCCGTTTGACTTTTCGACAGCCGAATTCACAAGGTCGATAAGTCTCTTGGTTTTTCCTGAACCTTTGTTGCCGAGAATGAGATAGATCATTTTAGTTTCCTCCTAATAATTCGGATTTCAATTAATTCTTGCTTCAAGTGCCGCTTTTGCAGCCTCATAGCCCGGTTTGCCGAGAAGCGCAAACATATTCTTTTTGTAGCTCTCGACTCCCGGTTGGTCAAAGGGATTGACTCCGAGCATATAACCCGAAATACAGCACGCCTTTTCGAAGAAATATATCATATAACCGAGGTTATATTCATCCTGTTTGTCAAGCTCAATGATGATATTAGGCACCTGACCGTCGGTATGAGCAAGCACCGTGCCTTCAAACGCCTTGCGGTTGACGAAGTGCATTGTTTTTTCCGCAACGAAATTAAGGCCGTCACCGTTTGCTTCATCAAAAGCTATTTTAACATCCGTCTTGGGTTCATTAATCCATATAACGGTTTCAAACAGACAACGTTCTCCCTGCTGAATATACTGGCCGAGCGAATGAAGGTCTGTTGAGAATATCGCCGAAGCAGGGAAAAGTCCTTTGTTTTCCTTGCCCTCACTCTCACCGAAAAGTTGTTTGAACCATTCGCACCACATTGTCATGGAGGGCTCGTAAGCCGCAAGCATCTCAACGCTCTTTCCGTCACGGTAAAGCATATTTCTTATTGCCGCATATTTATAGCAATCATTGTCGTCAAGATCGTCATTTGCATAGGCCTCTCTAGCGTCTGCGGCGCCACGCATAAGCGCATCTATATCCATACCCGCAACCGCTATAGGAAGTAAGCCAACCGCAGTTAGAACGGAATACCTGCCGCCTACGTCATCGGGAACAACGAAGGTTTCATAACCCTCGGCATCCGCAAGTGCTTTAAGAGCTCCCTTTTCTTTGTCGGTAGTTACGTATATTCTCTTTGCCGCTTCTTCTTTGCCGTATTTCTCTTCAAGAATGCCCTTGAAGATACGAAAAGCAATTGCGGTTTCGGTGGTGGTACCCGATTTTGAAATTACGTTAATCGAAAAGTCCTTGCCGTCAACAAGCTGCTTAAGCTCTGCAACCGCACTCGAACTTATCGTATTTCCGCCGAAATAAATATCGGGCGTATCCTTTTTGATAAGATTATAATTGTTTGACTTGACAAATTCTATCGCCGCTCTCGCGCCGAGATACGACCCGCCGATGCCGAGCACCACAAGAGCCTGCGAATCCTTTTTGATTCTTTCTGCACAGGTCTTGATTCTTGCAAATTCTTCCTTGTCATAATTTACGGGTAAATCGAGCCAGCCGAGATAATCGTTTCCGAGGCCCGTTCCGTCACAGAGCATTTTATGAGCCCGCGTGACCTCTTGCCGCATTGTGTTCATTTTTTCTTCTTTGGCGTATTCGCCGACATATTTAAGATTGAGTGTCAAAGCCATCTTTCTTCCCCCCATAGCTTTGATTTATATAAATCTAATATATTTTACCCTATTATATGATTTATTGCAACACCAAAAACGAAAAAATATCACTTTATTTTGAAATATTTTCGCTTTATATTCTTGAAACAAGGCTCTTCGGTGCGCAAAAACGCAAATGATACCGCAGGATTTTCTCCTCGGTATCATTTTAACACATATTCGTCGCGAATGCAAAAGAAATTTGATTTTATCTTCGATAAAGTGATGTCATCTCTTTGAGGTGTGCCGCAAGAAACGGCGATGCCGCACCGTCAAGCATTCTCCATTGCCAATTCCCGCCGAGAGTCGCGGGAGTATTCATTCTTGCCCACGTTCCCAAACCGAGGATATCCTGCATGGTAATAATTACCGTGTCAGCGGTGGAAGCAAGCAACGATTTAATAACGCCCTCGGAAATTCCCTCCTGCTCATTAAGCCGTAAATACTCCCTTGCGAAACGAACATCCTCGTGAGCGGCACTATTAAGCCAGCCGACAAGCGTATCGTTATCATGCGTGCCGATATATGCAACACAATTTCGGGGGTAATTGTGCGGCAAATAGTCGCTGTCCTCTCGGCTGTCGAAGGCGAATTGCAAAATTTTCATTCCCGGAAACCCCGTTTCCTCAAGCAGAGTTCTGACTCCGTCGTCGATATATCCCAAATCCTCGGCGATAATATCGACCTTTCCGAGTTTCGCTTCAATCGCCTTGAAAAGTTCAATGCCTGCGCCCGTATACCATTTTCCGTCGACCGCATCGGTTTTTTCTCCCGAGACCGCATAGTATGACGAAAACCCTCTGAAATGGTCTATCCGCAGGCGGTCATACATAGCAAGAGAATGCGCTGTTCGGTTTATCCACCATGTGTAGCCGGTGCCGCGAAGATAATCCCAATCGAAAACAGGATTTCCCCAAAGCTGACCCCGAGGATTAAAGCCGTCGGGCGGAACTCCCGCAACAAGAGTGGGCTCGGCTTCTTCGTTTAGAAGAAAAAGCCGAGGTTCAGCCCATACATCGGCGCTGTCCCGTGCAACATAAATCGGGAGATCTCCGATTATTCCTATTCCGTTTTCGGTAGCATACCGATGCAACTTTTCCCATTGAGAGAAAAACCAAAACTGCTCCGCCTTGCATCTTGTGATTTCTTCGTCCAAAATCAATCCGGCATTTTCGAGAGCGTTTTTATCACGGAATCTCAGTTCATACGGCCATCGGTACCACGGCCTCCCGCCTTCGTGAGCTTTAATTGCGGAAAACAGTGCGTATTCATCAAGCCAATATTTGTTTTGAACACAAAATTCTTCAAATTCACCGTTCGGCTCAAAACGTTCAAACGCTTTTTTCAGAACGCCGACTCTGTTTGCGTATATCAAGCCGAAATTCACCTTTTCGGGATCGCTCCCCCAGTCAAGCATACATTCGCTTTCGTCAAGAAGTCCGTCCTTACAGAGCATTTCAAGGTCGATAAGATAAGGGTTACCCGCAAAAGCAGAAAAGGACTGATACGGAGAATCGCCGAAGCCCGTCGGATTCAAAGGAAGTATCTGCCAGAATCTCTGACCCGCCGCTTTGAGAAAATCGACAAAGGCGTATGCCTCTTTTCCGAGTGTACCGATGCCGTACCGAGACGGCAGTGAAGTGATATGAAGTAATATGCCGCTGCTTCTCATTTTTCGACTCCTATTGCAAGCGTGGTCGCCTTGTCGAAAAAATGAACGCGGCTTGCATCAATAACCAGCTTTTTTTCACCGTCCTCTGCAAAAGTACCCGAAGCTATGCGTGCAATATGGCGTTTGCCGTCAAGCTCGAAATAGATATTCATTTCACTTCCGAGAAGTTCCGCAAGCTCTGTCTTAACGCTGAAAACACATTTTCCTTTTTCGGATTCATCCTTTTCAAGCTCCCGTATATGCTCGGGTCTTACTCCCAGAACAACCGCCGTATCCTTGTATTTTTCAAGCGCACTCCGTTTTTCTTTCGGTACGGTCAGCATTTTACCCGCAAAACTCGCCGCAAGCATACCGTTATAGGAAACTATTTTCGCTTCGATAAAATTCATCTGCGGCGAACCTATAAAGCCTGCCACAAACATATCCGCCGGCTCGTCGTACAGCCTTTTCGGCGTATCGAATTGCCTTATAATACCCTTATCCATTACAACTATTCTGTCCGCCATGGTCATTGCTTCCGTTTGGTCGTGCGTTACATAAACAAAGGTAGTTTTAAGTTCCTTATGGAGCAAGGTTATCTGACTCCTCATCTGCGTTCGGAGATTTGCATCAAGGTTTGATAACGGCTCGTCAAGTAAAAACACCTTCGGATTTCGCACCATTGCCCTGCCGAGAGCCACTCTTTGCCGCTGGCCTCCCGAAAGCGCCCTCGGTTTTCTGTCGAGATACGGAAGTATATCGAGAATTTCGGCAGCTCTGCGTACCTTTTCATCTATCTCCCGTTTCGGCACTTTTTTAAGCTTCAACGCAAAAGCCATGTTTTTGTAAACAGTCATATGAGGGTACAGTGCGTAGCTCTGAAATACCATTGCAATGTCTCTATCCTTCGGTGCAACTCCGTTGACCTGCCGCCCGTCTATATAAAGCTCTCCCGAAGTTACTTCCTCAAGTCCGGCTATCATACGCAGCGTCGTTGATTTTCCGCAGCCGGACGGTCCCACAAGAACCACAAACTCTTTATCCTTAATTTCAAGCGAAAGGTTCGGAATAACCGTAACCTTTCCGTTGTCAAAGGATTTTACAACATCTCTGAATACGATTGCCGCCATAATTATACCTCTTATCCCTTAACTGCGCCTGCCACCACGCCTTTAATAATATATTTTTGGCAGAAAAGATAGAAAATGATTATCGGCAATATCGAAAGGACAAGCATTGCCATGAGCGCTCCCATATCCTTGTTGCCGTAGCCGCCCGTAAGTGCCATTTGAACCGCAACGGGCAAGGTTTTGTTGCTGCCCGAGCCGAGTACGAGATAAGGCAGAAGATAATCGTTCCACACCCACATAGCGTTCAGTATTGCCACGGTTATCGCCGTAGGCTTCAGAATCGGGAAAACCACCAGAAAAAATGTCTGCATGGGGGAACAACCGTCAATCGTTGCCGCCTCCTCGATTTCCGTCGGTATGCTTTTAATGAAGCCCGAAAACATAAACACTGAAAGTCCCGCACCGAATCCGAGATAAATAAACACGATTCCAAACAGACTGTTAAGCTTCATTTCAAACGCCAAATATGTCATGGTATACATAACCATTTGAAACGGCACTATCATACTGAAAATAAACAAATAATAAAGAAATGCCGTAAATTTTGTTTTAACCCTGACAAGATACCACGCTGTCATTGAAGTAAGCAAAACTATTCCCGCCACCGAGAGCACCGTTATGAACAGTGAATTAGCAAAAGAACACATGAAATCCGATTGGGTAAATCCCTTGATAAAATTGTCAAACCCCGCAAACGTTTCTTCGTTCGGCAGTTCAAACGGTGCATCGGAAATATAAAAATTTCCCTTGAATGAGTTGATAATTATTATTAAAATCGGTGAAAGAAACACAAAAGCAAGCAGAATAAGCAGAGCATACGCAAACACCTGCCTTGCCTTTTTTGTTTTCATTGCTCCACCTCCCTACTTCGTGTTGCTTTAAGCTGTATAAACGCTATCACCGCAACAAGTATAAAAAATATCACTGCTTTCGCCTGCGCCGTGCCGTGCCATTCGGCAAGCTTCAAGCCCGTATGGTCGTAAAAGGTTTTGTATATATCGAGCGCCAAAAGCGCCGTATCTGCCGATTTTCCGTTGAGCGCAAGGTTTTGGTCAAACAGCTTGAACGAATTTGTCAACGTCAGAAAAGTACATATCGTCACCGAAGGCATAAGCATAGGCACGGTTATTCTTATAAGCGACTGCCACCTCGAAGCCCCGTCTATCTCAGCCGCTTCTTTAATATCGTCCGGTATATTTTGCAGGCCCGCTATATAAATAATCATCATATATCCTATAAGCTGCCAATTCATCATTATCACAAGTCCCCAAAAGCCGTATTTCGGGTCGTAGGTTATATCCACTCCGAAAAAGCCGAGGACACCGTTGATTATAAGGCTCCAAATATGGCCGAGTACGATACCTCCGATAAGATTCGGCATAAAAAACACGGTTCTGAATGCGTTTGTGCCTTTCAGTCCCTTTGTCATGAGCAATGCAAGTGCAAATGCGATAATATTTACCGTCACCACGGAAACGGCAGTAAATTTAACCGTCAGCCACAACGAATGCAAAAAGGTTTCGTCCTTTACGAAAATGTTTATATAATTTTTAAGGCCTACCCAGTTGCTCTCATTGACGACCTTGAATTCGGTAAAGGAAAGATATATGCCCATGATAAACGGAGCGAAAAACGACACGACAAACGCCGCCAATGTCGGTAAAACAAAAACGGGAAAATATTTTTTCAGCATTTTTTGCATCGAATCACTCCATTTCTCTCAAAACGAATCCCGCCGCCCGAATCGGAGAATTTGCGGTGAAAAGGAACCAAAAAAGCGTGTCTACTCTCCGAATTCCGAGCTCCATTCCCTGACTACAAGCTCCTTTACCTGCTCCCATTCTCTGCCTCCCTGAGCATATTTCAAAAGCTCACTGCCGAACGAATCCTTGAAGGTTTGACCGGGAAAAACGGTGAAATTCCACGGTAAATTCGTAACCTCGCTTTTGTTCATCCAACGAATTACCTCTTTTGCAAGCGGATCATCGGGTGATTCCGCCTCGGTAAAGGTATCAAACGGCGAAATAAAACCAAGTTCCTCACTGACGAATTTTTTGCCCTCCTCGGAGCTGAAAAGCCAATAGAGAAAATCTGCCGCCGCCTGCTGTTCTTCCTTACTTGCTTTTGAATTTATACAGATAAAATTCTCCGTCCCTATGCAAATACCGAGCTTATCCTCACCCTCGATTCCCATATATATCGGCATAAATTTAATATCTTCCTCTTTTACGGTATTACCGGTTGCCCCGAGTATCTGCGATGCGCCCCAATTGCCGTTTTGCACCATGGCACATTTGCCCAATGCAAATTCCGCCATTGATGAGGTTACATCCACCGTTCCAAGCTGTTTTTTATCCGTGGTGGAATTATTTATATAGAGGTCAAAAACATTTTTGAAATTATCGGAATATTCGAAATTAAGTTTTTTGTATTCGTCTCCGGTAAGGTCTACACCGTTCTTTTGAAATTCGAGGGTTACGGGAATATTCATCAAGTGCGTCTGCCAACGCCAATCCTCTCCCGTTTTAAGAGAAGTTGCCGCAAATACGCCGTCTATTCCGAGCTTATCCTTGTTTGCCTGCATATCCTCGACAAAGAGCTTAAAATCGGCAAAGCTCTTGATATCGTCAACGGAAGCGAATGCTGTTTTTCTGTCGGAAAGCGCGAAATATGCATCCGTTATTTTCTTATTGTATATAATGCCGTATCCCTCGACAACATAGGGTATTCCGTATACGCCGTCGCCCGATGTCACGGCAAGTGATTTATCCTTTAGATGCTTGTAGAGCTCGGTTTCTTTAAGGTCGGCACAATACTCTTTCCATGTTGCGTACCCTATCGGTCCGTTAATTTGAAACAATGTCGGTGCCTCACTTGTTGACATTCTTGCCGTAAGCGTTGATTCATAGGTTCCCGAAGCCGCCGTTTCAACCGTAAGCTTTACGCCGCTGCTTTTCTCGTACGCTTCGGCTATTTTTTCATACACTTCGGCTATTTCGGGCTTAAAATTCAAATATCTGATTTCCTTTACCTTTGCCGTATTTGATCCGGTGTTATTTTCCGCTGTCGGCTTATTACTGTTGCAGGCTGTAAAAATTCCGCATATAACAAGCGCCGCCGCAAAAACGGATATAACTTTTTTGAACATATTATTACCTCCGATTTTTCAATGTTGATAGTATTATGCACCCAAAAAACGGATTTTATAACGCAGTATTGTTTACATAAAAGAAAAACCGTCTCAAACATTCTCGGAATGTTCAAGACGGTTGGGTTCATTATTCTTTTTTGATTAAATGTTTGCCGCTTTCTTTATATCGTCAACTCTGTCGAGATGTTCCCACGGAAGATCAACGTCGGTTCTTCCGATATGACCGAGAGCCGCAGTCTGCTGATATATGGGTCTTCTCAAATCGAGCACTTTGATAATTGAAGCGGGGCGAAGATCAAAGAGCTTTTTAATCAAAGCGGAAATTTCCGTATCCTCAATTTTACCCGTGCCGAAAGTGTCGACAAATATTGAAACGGGCTCCTCAACACCTATTGCGTACGCAAGCTCAACCTCGCATTTATCCGCAAGACCTGCCGCAACAATATTTTTCGCAACATGGCGAGCAGCATATGCCGCCGAACGGTCAACCTTGGTGGGGTCTTTTCCGCTGAAAGCGCCGCCGCCGTGACGGGCATATCCGCCGTATGTATCAACAATTATCTTTCTGCCCGTAAGTCCGCTGTCTCCGTTGGGCCCACCGGTAACAAATCTGCCCGTGGGGTTAATGTGATAAACCGTATTCTCGTCAAGCATTTCCGACGGAACGGTGGTCTTAATAACCTTTTCTATTATATCCGCTCTTATCTCTTCAAGCTCAACATCGGGAGAATGCTGTGAAGATATAACAACGGTATCAATTCTGACGGGCTTACCGTTTTCATCATACTCAACCGTGACTTGACTCTTTCCGTCCGGTCTGAGATAGGGTAACGTACCGTTTTTGCGAACCTCGGTCAGTTTTGCGCAAAGCTTATGTGCAAGTGAAATGGGAAGCGGCATAAGCTCGGGTGTTTCGTTGCAAGCGTATCCGAACATCATGCCCTGATCGCCTGCGCCGAGGCGGTCAACGCCCATGGCAATATCGGCAGACTGCTTGTCTATCGATGTTATAACGGCACAGGTGTTGCCGTCAAAGCCCTTTTCGGAACTGTCATATCCGATATCAAGGACTGCCTGTCTTGCAATAGCGGGAATATCAATACTTGCGTTTGTCGTTATTTCGCCCATAACAAGAATCATTCCCGTTGTGCAGGCACATTCGCAGGCAACTCTGCCGTTCGGGTCTTGAGCAAGGATAGCATCGAGCACCGCGTCGGATATTCGGTCGCAGATTTTATCGGGATGTCCGCCCGTGACCGATTCGGAAGTAAAAAAGCTGTGTGACATGGTATTACCTCACTTTATAGTATTATCAACGGAAGCTCTGTCCTTTTATTTCGCATTATTAAACCCGCCGAAGGAGTCCTCGGCGGGCGAAAACACCTTATCTTTCGGTTAAACCGCAGGAATTAGCACCTTGTATAACACAGGTTGCC
>CAYNUD010000013.1:0-22261 GCA_964400315.1 uncultured Clostridium sp.
TGCAGGTATTGGCGTTGCCGCTGTTGCAGATGACGGCTTGAGCTTTGCCGCTTGCAATATGTTTTTTTGTTACGGCAATAGGCGCGCCCTTCACAAGATTGGTTGTATATACCGCCGCGGCCGAGGTAGGGACTTCACTGTATATTAGTGCGAGATCTTTTTTGCTTTTGTTTTTGCGTATTCCGCAATGTACGCCCGATGCCGAAAAGCCTTTTGCGGCGCAAACGCCGCCCGAAATCATTTTCATTTTGTTTACCTCCGTTTTATGTTAAGTCCGTAATTTTTTTCTTTTCCGAGAATAAGATTCATACATTCGATTGCGGCACCCGATGCACCCTTACCGAGGTTGTCGTAAATCGCCGTCAAAAGTATTCTTTCTTCATTTCCGTAAACGCAGATTTTCATGCCGTCCGTGCCCGAAAGAGATGAAGCGGAAAGAAAACCGCCCTGCGCTTCGTCGCCGCATGTGACAACGGGACCCGTGTATTTTTCGGCATATACGGCTTTGATTGCCTCAATGTCCGCACCGTTTTCAAGTTGTTTTGCGAAAATCGGTACGGTGACTTCCATACCGCTGTAATAATCATCGACAATGGGAGAAAAGATCGGAGCATTTTCTATACCGCATACGGACTTCATTTCTTTGAGATGTTTGTGCTGTTGCGAAATTCCGTACTGTCTCGGAGCAAAAAGCTCGGGAGCTTTTCCGTAATTCTCGTATTCGGATATCATTTTTTTGCCGCCGCCGCTGTAACCCGTGAGGGAATGACATGATAAAAGTGCCGATTTCGAAAGCAGACCCGCCTCAACGAGCGGATAAACAAGAGCTATAAAGCCGCTTGCGTGACAGCCGGGAACCGCAATACGGTGCGAGGACTTGATTTTTTCTTCAAATTCAGGCGAAAGCTCGGGAAAGCCGTAAGCCCAATCGGGAGCCGTTCGGTGAGCGGTCGAGGTGTCGATCACCACCGTTTTCGGATTTGCTATAAGTTCTACGGCTTCAATCGCCGCAGCATCGGGCAGACAGAGAAATGCGATATCCGCCGAATTTAACGCCTTGCTTCTTGCCGACGTATCCTTTCTCTTTTCTTCCGGCAGCTCGATGAGCTTTATGTCGTCTCTTTCGCTTAAGCGCTCATGGATACGAAGTCCCGTTGTGCCCGCACTGCCGTCGATAAATACTTTTTTCATGGAAAACACCGTCCGAAGAAACACTCAAAAACGCAAACACTATCGTATAAAACTGTGCTTAGAGTGTATAATAATCAAATTTAATGCATATATACTACCACAATCCGTATAATTATGCAACACTTTTCAGACAAAAACGGTATTTTCGGCGCGGAGATATCGCAAAGCACAAATGAGAGAGTTAAACTTGTGTATTTTGCACAATTATTTGAGGTTGTTTCTTACGTTTTGACCTCCGATAATGCGGAATTGCACATATAATTATGTATATATGAATTCGAAACGGACAAACCCGAAAAACGGTTGTCGATATCGCAAAAATTTCTCAGGAAACAGACTATCTTTTTGATGAGGAATGTGCTAAAATCAATATTGCAATAATGTGAAATCCCAAAGTGCAATATAATGCTTTTTTTACATTGCAAACAGAATATGAATCAAACGGCGACAAGCCGGTAAGGAGGCAGAATATGATACTTTCAATTATTAACGGATGGGAAGAAGGCCATTTTAAGTCGGTTGCGGATAAGGGTTTGCACGGTGTTGAATTTTGTGCCAATGATAAGTATGATTCGGCGGAAATCCTTGCAAAAGCCGATGAGATTAAGGCTAATTCCGAAAAATACGGGGTCAAGGTCGTGTCGATAGGCAGATGGGGTATGCAGAGACTCGACGGCAACGGCGATATAATTCCCGAAGCTCAGGCTCATGACAAAAATCTAATCGTTCTTGCGTCAAAGGTCGGCTGTCCCGTATTCAATGTCGGAGTTAACCGCGTGGAAAATCTTTCTTTCTATGACAATTGCATGGCGGCGGTTAAATATCTCGGCGAGCTTATTGAATTCGGACGGGATAAGGGCGTTAAAATAGCGGTGTATAATTGCGATTGGGCGAATTTTATCTATGATGAAAAGGCGTGGTCGGTCGTTTTGGGTGCTCTGCCCGAGTTAGGTATAAAATACGATCCCTCACATTGTTTGCACCGTAAATGCATTCATCTCGGAGACGGAGATTATCTTAAGGAGATAAGATATTGGGGCAACCGATTCTATCATTTTCACGTCAAGGGGGCTCTTTATGTTCGCGGAGAGCATTATGACGATCCGCCGGCAGGCCTTGACCAAATAGATTGGCGTTCCGTTGTTGGGATGCTTTATACGGTCGATTACAACGGAGCTCTTTCAATTGAACCGCATTCTTCAAAATGGCGCGGAAAGAAAGGACAGTGGGGCGTTGATTACACCGTAAAATATATTTCGCAATTCATCATGCCCGATGATTACGAATGTGATGACAACCCATATATGCCTTGATAATTCTTTTATCACACAATGCTTGCGGCCGTCGGGGGCTTCTCCGACGGCTTTTTGCACTTTATATATTGCATTTAGCGGTGTTTCGGGTTATAATATCTGTATGTATTAACCCGTTTACGGAGGAAAATGATGTGAAAACCCGAATTGTCGATATAAACAATGCCGCACAGCTTGATTCGTTTTGCGCTTCACATCCGAACGGACATTTTCTTCAAACCTCTCTTTGGGGCAGAGTGAAGAATGATTGGAAATGGTTCGGCGTTATCTGCGAAAATGACAGCGGCGAAATAACGGGAACGCTCGGAGTCCTGCTTAGGAAGATTTCAAAGCTCCCGTATCATATGATGTATGCCCCGCGAGGTCCCGTTTGCGATTTCGATGATGCAGAGACCTTTAATGCACTTGTCAATGCCGCAAAAGAACATGGTAAAAAATATAATGCCTATGAGCTGAAAATCGACAAGGATGCTCCTGCCGATAACTTACGGTATAAAGCAATTGCAGAGCAAGCAGGCTTTAAGCTCAAAGAGAAAACTGTGAATTTTGAGGATTTTCAGTGCCGATATGTTATAAGAATACACATTAACGGCAGAACGGAGGATGAAATTTTCGCTTCGTTTCATTCCGACCATCGCCGAAAAATACGTATAGCCGTTAAAAATGGGGTGGAGATTAAAATTCACGGCAGTGAAAAAGCCGAGGCCTTTTATTCACTGATGAAAGAAACCTGCGAAAGAGACGGCTTTGAGCTTCGCAGTGCCGAATATTTTGCACGCATACTCGATTGTTTCGGTCAAAATGCAAGGCTTTATATGGCTTATCATGACGGGAAACCGATTGCCGGTGCGATTTCCGTTTTGTGGGGCGATAAGGTGTGGTATTTCTACGGCGCGTCTTCAAATTCGGACAGAAAGGTTATGCCGAACTATTTGCTCCAATGGGAAATGATAAAATGGGCGATAGAAAAAGGCTGTAGAATCTATGATTTCCGCGGCGTTGCGGGCATTATAGACGAGAGCAATCCTCTGTTCGGACTTTATCGGTTTAAGCATCGCTTCGGCGGAGATTATGTTGAGTTTACGGGCGAAATGGATCTTGAAATAAAGCCTGCGGCGGCAAAAATCGTTGCGGCATCACAGAAAATAATAAAAAAATTAAGATAGGAGAGTCAGTATGATAAGAGTTACCGTTTGGAATGAGGGAATACACGAAAAGAGCAGTAACGAAGTAGCGGGAGTGTATCCTGCCGGTATTCACGGATGTATCAAGAATTTTCTTTCGACGCAGGAAGATATAGAGGTTCGTACCGCTACGCTTTCTCAGCGACACTGCGGTCTTTCCGATGAAGTGCTCGAAAGCACCGATGTCCTTATTTGGTGGGGACACATGGCACATGATAAAGTTCCCGATAAGCTTGTCGAAAAAATACATAGCCGTGTTCTTGCGGGTATGGGGCTTATTGTTTTGCATTCGGGACATCATTCAAAAATATTCAAAGCTCTTATGGGTACTACCTGCAATCTTCGTTGGAGAGATGCCGACAGAGAACGTGTTTGGAACATCAATCCGACACACCCCATAGCGAGGGGCATTCCGGCTCATTTCAGCCTTCCCGTTGAAGAAATGTACGGTGAGCAGTTTGACATTCCGACCCCCGATGAAATCGTATTTCTCGGTTGGTTCGCGGGCGGAGAGGTCTTCCGCTCGGGCTGCACATGGAAAAGAGGACTCGGAAAGATATTCTATTTCCAGCCCGGTCACGAGAGCAACCCCACCTTCCATAACGAATATGTGCAGAGAATCATTATCAATGCGGTACGTTGGGCAAAGCCCGAGTTTTCGGTAAAAGAGCCTATCGACTGCCCCAACAAAAAAATTCCTCCCGAAGAAAAATATAAGGAGGAGCGTATAAAAGAATGAATCTTAAAATTAAGAAAGTAAGAGATAATGCCAAGATTCCGTTTAGAGCTACTTCGGGCAGTGCGGGTATGGATTTGTATGCCTGCATTGACGAACCTGTTACGCTTGAGGGCGGAGAAAAGGCGGTTATTCCCACGGGCATAGCTATAGAGCTTCCGAGTGCCGAGCTTGCCGCTTTTGTTTTTGCGAGAAGCGGTCTTGCGATAAAGCACGGTATAGGTCTGCTCAATTCCGTCGGCGTTATTGACAGCGATTACAGAGGAGAAATTTGCGTCGGCGTTATAAATCAGCTTAAAGAAGCGTATACGATAAGTCCCGATGAACGAATTGCTCAGCTTGTTATTATGCCTGTTTCGGCGATAGAACCTGTTGAGGTGCAAGAGCTTGTCGACACCGAAAGAGGCGAGGGCGGCTTCGGCTCAACGGGAAAGGCGTAAAGGGTGATCGGTTTGAAATCTGTAAAAAAGAGCACTTTGAATATTTTTTCGTTCATTGATTTTGCCGTGTTGCTTTTGTGGCTTATTGCGTTTGCGGTTGCGAGAGTAACCTCCGATGGACCGGCAGCCGATTATTTTGCTGTTGCGTTTGTTGCGGTTTATGCGGCGGCGATTGTCTGGGTGCTTTTTTATACCGTTGCTTCAATTGTTCTGATGATAAAAAAATCCGAATATTCAATGGCAACGCTGATCGCTTATGCTTTGAATATTCCTTTTTTTGCGATTCTTATTTCGGTAATAAAGGATATAGTAGCTAATGGGCTCATACCTGTTTTAAGGTGATTGATATGAAAAGAATCATAAGCGTTTTCTGCGTTATAGCAGTTGTCTTTTCAACATTTTCGCATTTTGCTTTTGCGGTCGATACGGAGTTTAAGCCTTATGTCGACAGCGAATATTTTGAATACGGCGACTATGACATTCACTACAGAATAATTCCCGCGAAGGGCGAGCAAAAAGGCAGAATAATGATGCTTCACGGTTTTCTTTGTTCTACATATGCATGGCGAAATATGGCTGAAATTCTTTCCGCCGAGGGATACGAATGTGTGCTTGCCGATTTGCCGGATTTCGGTTACAGTACAAGAGAATACGACGGTATGACCGTTGTTGACCGCGAGGAGTTAATTGTTCGCTTGATGAAAAGTATCGCACCGACGGAAGAATGGATACTTGCAGGACACTCGATGGGCGGAGGAGTGGCGGTCAATATTGCGGAAAAGCATAGAATAAAAGCGTTACTGCTGTACTGTCCCGCTCCGCAGAGCGAGTTTCCCGAGGCACTTGAAAATATAGTAACCTCCGAGCTTATGAAAAATCTTATGAACGGATTTTTTGAATACGGAACACGGTTTTCACCGCTCGTTAAGTTCATAATTTACGCCGCAACAATGGATTGGGATTTTGCTTTGAATTACGACGTTTCGGGCGTTACCGATGCCGTTCAATATGACGGCTTCGGTGCGGGAATGTGTGAGATGATGTATAATGTCAAGCCTACAGACCTTGAAAATGCCGATAAAATCACTTGTCCCGTGCTTGTCTGCCAAGCGGAAAAGGATATAATAATCACTTCTTCGATGAAAGAACGGATGGAAGCCGCTTTTCCGAATGCCGAAAAATATACGGTTTCGGGCGGCGGACACCAATGCATAGAAAACAGAGCCGCCGAGCTTTGCGGCGTGACACTTGATTTTCTGTGCGAAAATTAAGAGCAGAGCCGCCTGTGAGTAATGCACAGGCGGCTTTTCGGTTGGTGCTAAGGCTCGATTATTTTCGTTTCGGGATAATAGTGCATTAAAATTTCACGCCAGGAGCTCCCTTGTCTTGCCATATAATCCGCACCGTACTGACTCATTCCAACGCCGTGTCCGTGCCCCTTGCAGGTGATTTTGAAATTGCCGTCCGAATAGGAGATTTCAAAGGCGGTGCTCTTGAGTGAAAATGCTTCTCTGAAAACCGTACCGCTTACTTCGGTGCCGCAAACGGTAATTTTTTCTACGTAACCGCCATCGTCGGTGACGGTTTTTTCTATCCATTTATCGGTACTGCCGCTTACAGATATACCTGCTTTTTCGGCGGCGGAGCGAAATTCGGATTCGGTAAAATACGATTCGGAAATATAATCGGGAGACAACTTGTCACCGGGGCTTTCAACGCCCGAAAGATAGGGAATATCGCTTCCCCAGAGACTTTTTGCCGACGAAGTTCTGCCTGCGCTTATCGAGTGGTAAACGCACAAGGCATAATCTCCGTCAAAGGATAGATATACACCGAGAGTTTCGTCGACAGCCGCAGAGATTTTTTGTTCGTATTCTTCAAATTTATCGCCCCACATTTTTTGGCGTGCGCTTTTATCCGAATATCCTTGATGCATATTTGAATCGTCTGTTATATCCGCTCCCGAAAAAAGAGTTTTTTTGTTTTCGGAGTTATTTTTCATTATCCTTTTTGCATATGTATAGCTTGCTATCGCTTGAGCGCACAGTGCCTGAGAATGATAATTTGCCGGCATTTCGGCGGCAACGCATCCGATTAGATATTCCCGAACAGTGAGCTTTGATACGCTTGAATCCGAGGATGCGAAAACGCTGATGTATTCATTGGAATTTTCGGAAATCGCGGCTTTGGTTTCGGAGACAGAGGAGTGATTTTCACTGTTTTTTTCGAGGGCCGCGACGGGACACAACAACATTGATGCGCTGAGAATCAGAGAAAGAATGAGATTGCTTTTCATTTTTTGCTTCCTTTCGGATTTTATCTTTTACAAACAGCCGCGCTTGACATTTTAATGTGCTTTGATGTATAATAAAAATAATTATAATGGAGATAGTATTCAAATAAAGCAAAGGAGGTATGCGAATATGTCTACCATCAATTCACAGGTATCTTCCGAGCACATTAAAGAATTATGCTCGCAGATTCTTAAATATAACCACATAGCTTCCGAGGACTTCAACCGTTTTAACGTAAAGCGCGGTCTGCGTAATTCGGACGGGACCGGCGTAATGG
Source organism: uncultured Clostridium sp. (assembly GCA_964400315.1). GTDB lineage: Bacteria > Bacillota > Clostridia > Oscillospirales > Acutalibacteraceae > CAG-177. The sequence goes on from CAYNUD010000013.1 coordinate 7,436, forward strand.
CCGGCATTTCCCGCATTTGTTCGGTTGAGGGATATTATATCAGCGACGGCGAACGCATACCCAAGGACGGCAGACTTACTTTTCGTGGCATAAGCATGGAGGATATAGTCAAGGGCTGTGCGGACGAAAACCGTTTTGGCTATGAAGAAATAGTTTGGCTTCTGCTTTTCGGCTCATTGCCCACAAAGCAACAGCTTGATAATTTCTGCGAGCTTCTTTCGGCGTGCCGTGATCTTCCCGATAATTTTGCCGAGGATATGATAATGAAAGCACCGTCGCCCGATATCATGAATAAGCTTGCCCGTTCGGTACTTGCGCTTTATTCGTATGATGATAATCCCGACGATACTTCGCTTGAAAATGTTTTACGTCAGTGCATAAGCATTATTGCCGAGATTCCCGTGATAATGGCTTACGCCTATCAGGTAAAACGCAGGCACTATTACAAAAAGAGTATGTATATTCACCCGATAAACCCCGAGCACACAACTGCCCAAACGGTTCTCGGCGCGGTCAGAGCGGATAAAGCATTCACGGATGAAGAAGCAAAGTTGCTCGATACTTGCCTTATGGTTCATGCCGAGCATGGCGGCGGTAACAATTCAACCTTCGCAACAAGAGTCCTTACCTCAAGCGGAACGGATACCTATTCCGCAATAGCGGCGGGCATCGGAGCTCTCAAAGGGCCCAAACACGGCGGCGCAAATATAAAGGTATCGCAAATGGTTGAATTTATCCGCAATGACGTTACGAATATAAACGATGAGGGACAGGTTGCCGATTATCTGAGAAAAATAATCAAAAAAGAGGGCGGCGACCGTTCGGGTCTCATATACGGAATGGGCCATGCGGTCTATACGGTTTCCGACCCGAGAGCAAGAATACTCAAAGAAAGAGCCGGAAAATTTGCGGCAGGCACGGAGTTTGAAGAGGAATTCAATCTGCTTCAAAGCATTGAAGCGTTGACCCCTGCCGTTTTTGCCGAGTTTAAGGGAGAAAGAAAAAATATTTGCGCAAACGTTGATCTCTATTCGGGTCTCGTTTATAAAATGCTTCGTATTCCTCCCGACTTGTTCACTCCGATATTTACCATAGCGAGAGTTGCGGGCTGGTCGGCACACAGAATCGAAGAATTGCTGACAGGCGGCAGAATAATTCGTCCTGCTTACAAAAATATAAATCCCGCAGGAATTTATGTTCCCATTACAGAAAGATAAAAAGAAGGAATTTCCATGCAAAAGAAAATCACCGAAAATATTTTCGGAACGGGAATAATTATTTTTACCGTTGCCGTTGTCGTCGCGTTGCCTCTCAGGATGGTACAGTATTTTACCGTCCTTGAACCGTCAACGGGCTTTTATTCCGAAACGGGTTTTACCGTTTGGATGCTGTACGGTGTGCTTTTGGCGGCTGCTGTCGCTCTCGTGACTTTGGGTTTTGCAAAGAGAAATACGATAGCTCTTTCAAATCGTGCCGAAAAGCTCCCCGGTTGCGGAGCTTTTGCCGCCGTTGTCTCCGCGGGTTGTGTTTTCGATTTCATCAATTGCTTTACGACAATAAGTAAAAATAACGAAGAAATTATTACAAGCGTAAGTCAGGAAACGGTTTCCAATTTGGAGACACTCAACAAGGTGTTTATTTTGCAAGCGGTCTTTGCCGTTGCCTCGGCGCTGTTCTTTATATTAAGCGTTGCAGGTTTTTTCACGGGAAAGGGCAACGGAGAAAAGTATAAGCTGCTTTCACTTACGCCTGTTATTTGGGAAATATTCAGACTGATATCCCGTTTTACACGTTCAATAAGCTTTATAAGAGTATCGGAGCTTATGCTTGAAATGCTGATGATGGCTTTCTTTATTTTGTTTTTTGCGGCATACGCACAGGCAAATTCAAGAGTCGGAACTGCCCAAAACGGTTATAAGATTGCATCGTACGGTCTCACTGCTTCAATGCTTGCTTTTGTATGCTTTGTGCCGAGATTGATTTTAACTCTTTTCGGCAAAGCTGAGCTTCTTTATTCGCAGGCAGAGCTTGAATTCTGTGACATTGCCTGTGCTCTGTTTGCGGTTTCCGTCGTTGCAACGAGAATCGTATATGCGGATTCGGATGCTCCCGTTGAGCAGGATGACGAAGAAGAAAACAGCGTGGTCGGAGAATAATTTATGTTCTTTCAAAATGTTTTAACTGCGGCGGAGCAGGTAGCGGTGCTGTATATTATAGTTGCCGTCGGTGCATTGGCCGATAAAGCGGGTATATTCACCGAAAAGGTTGCAAAAAGCTGTACCGATATGCTTTTTTATATAGCAACTCCCGCCATGATAATTAACAGTTTTTTCTCACTTGAATACAATTCCGAAACCGCAAAGGGACTTTTTATAGCTTTGGGATGCGGGTTTTTACTGCACACGGTCTCGGCACTTATTTCCGAAATCGGTTTTATTGGGTGCGATAAGGATAAGGCCTGCATTTTCAAATTCGCGGCGGCTTACGGAAATTGCGGATATATGGGATTGCCTCTTGCCGGAGCCGTTGTAGGCGATGAGGGCGTGTTTTACTGCTCGGCCGTCATAATATCGTTTCAGATTTTTTCCTTTACCCACGGCGTTTATTTAATGAATAAAGGGAATGGCAAGGCCGATTTCAAGCTGAAAAATCTTTTGCTGAATCCCGGAGTAATAGCCGTTATAGCGGGAATGCCAGTGTTTTTACTTTCAATAAATCTGCCGAGAATAGTTACAGCCCCGATAGGCTATGTTGCAGATATAACAACGCCGTTGGCAATGCTGATTTTCGGCACATACATAGCAAACACAAAATTCGCTTCGATGTTCCGTGAGTGGCGTATAGGAATAACGGTGCTTATAAAGCTCGTTGTGCTTCCGTTACTGCTTTTGACGGTTTTCAAATTGATGGGAATAGGCGGAACTTTGCTTACGTCGCTTATAATTTGCGCTTCCGCACCGTCGGCGAACAATACGGTCATGTTTGCGGCAAAATACGGCAGAGACACGGGCCTTGCATCGCAGACAGTTACGGCGGTGAGCTTTATTTCCGTTATCACAATGCCCGTTATGATAGCGCTTGCGCAGACGGCGGGCTGAAATATGAGAGGAGAACTACCGTGAAACTTATTATTGCAATCATAAATAACGACGATTGTGCCGTTGTAATGAGCGAACTTACCGAAAAAGGCTTCGGAGCAACAAAGCTCTCAACCTCGGGAGGTTTTCTCAGGGCGGGAAATTCCACCCTGCTGATAGGCACGGATGATGAAAAGGTGGACGAAGTGATATCCGTTATAAACGAGTTTTCGAGAAAGAGAACTCAGATGGTACCGCCGTCGCCGTCATTCATGACGGAGGGCTTTATATCGAGAGCGGTAGAGGTGACGGTTGGCGGAGCAACGGTTTTTGTTCTTGATGTCGATAAATTTATTAAGTTGTAAGGGATATTTATGATGATTAAAGGTTTTGACCCAGACATACCCGTGGAAAACCGACTTTTTCAAGCACTTTCCACCGGCAGATTTCCGCATGCCCTTATTATTGAGGGAGGCTTGCCCGAGGAACGTATGAAGCTTGCCAAAAAGGTTGCGGCAACGCTTGTTTGTTCAAATACCGAACAGGCTCCGTGCTTCGAATGTACCGACTGCATCAAGGCGGCGGCAGGCGCACATCCCGATATCCCCGTATACAGCGTGGAGGATAAGCCGAGGGCTTTCAAGGTGGATATGGTAAGAGAATTGCGTGCGAGCGCATATATCGTTCCGAATGAAGCAAACAAGAAAGTGTTTATCCTTGAAAACGCGCACACAATGGGGCAAGAAGGGCAAAATGCTCTTCTGAAAATTCTCGAAGAACCGCCGTCATATGTCGTTTTTATTTTGCTTTCTTCATCAAGCACGGGCTTTTTATCTACTGTTTTGTCCAGAGCAACCGTATTTTCTCTCGGTGAAGCGAAAAAAGAGCACAGTTCGGAGAATTTACAGGCGGCAAAAGAGGCGGCAATGAACTTTGCGGTATCGCTTGCTTCTTTTGAGGACATAGATACGGTAAAGGCGGTGGCGGTTTTTGAAAAGGATAAGCAGCTTTTATATGATGCAATGCCGATAATTCAGCAGATACTTGCAGCGGCGCTGCGATATAAATGTTCCGCTCCGGAGAAAACGGAGTTTGACAGCGAGGTACGCTTTATAGCCACACGGCTTACGAAAAAATCCCTTTTAAATGCCGTTGAGGGTATGGATACCTTGATGAATGCGGTGGCGGGAAATGCGAATCACAATTTAACGCTAACAAGGCTTTGCACTCTGCTTCGCAGGAACGCAGGGCACTGAATACGGAGGTATATATGGCAGAAGTTATAGGAGTACGGTTTAAGGAAGTCGGAAAAATATATTATTTCGATCCGGACGGCAAAAAACTGAAAAAGGGCGAAAAAGTTATTGTCGAAACCGTCAGAGGCGTTGAATGCGGAGAGATTGCTCTGGAAAACAGAGATATATCCGATGAAGAAATAGTAAAGCCGCTCAAGAAGCTGATAAGAAAGGCAACGGAGCGCGATTTGGTAACTCTTGAAGAAAACAAGAAAAAAGAAGCAAGCGCTTTTGTGACTTGTCAGCAAAAGATAGCCGAGCACAAGCTTGATATGAAGCTGGTTGACGTTGAATATACCTTTGACGGCGGCAAGGTGCTCTTCTATTTCACGGCTGACGGCCGAGTTGATTTCAGGGAGCTTGTCAAGGATTTGGCAAGTGTTTTCAGAACAAGAATAGAGTTACGTCAAATAGGAGTAAGAGACGAAGCAAAAATGGTAGGCGGCTTAGGCATATGCGGCAGACCGTTTTGTTGTCGAAGCTTTTTAGGGGATTTTCAGCCCGTTTCAATTAAAATGGCAAAGGAACAGGGACTGTCCTTGAATCCCACAAAGATAAGCGGAACCTGCGGAAGACTGATGTGCTGTCTCAAATACGAGCAAAACGCCTATGAGCACCTGCTCAAAATAACGCCAAAGCCGGGTGCGATTGTAGAAACGGCGGAGGGCGTGGGCACGGTGGTCGATTTCAGCTTGCTTACGGGAACACTCAAGGTTAAACTTAACAGTAATCCCGATGCCATGCCGAAAGCGTTTTCGCGCCGTGACGTCAAGCTCTTAAAAGATGCCAGAATCAAGGTCGACAAGGCGGAACTTGAAGCGCTCAAGGGCATAGTATCCGATAATTAAATCGCATATGACGAATTGCTTTTATATTATCTTTACTTGCTCGACGAATTTAATCATTGGTTTAGTACGGAAGATGGGTAAAAAGCTATTGCATTTTTAAAATAATGTGTTACAATAGTTAAAAACATAAAAGGAGGATTATTGAAGATGGCATACGTTATCGGTGATGATTGCATTTCCTGCGGCGCTTGCGCAGCAGAGTGCCCCGTTGAAGCTATCTCCGAGGGCGACGGCAAGTACGAAATTGATGCTGATAAGTGCATTGAGTGCGGTGCTTGTGCAGATGCTTGCCCCGTTGAAGCTCCCAAGGCTGAGTAATTCAAAGCAAATAAAGAAACGGCAGGAGAATTTTCAGGTTCTCTTGCCGCTTTTTTAGCCACAACCGACGCATCCAAACCCGCCTTAAACGGCGTGTTTTCGGTGCTTTACGGCTTAAAGTCGCTTGAAAGGCACAAAGCCTTCCTTCACGCCTTTGCACCGCAAATCCCTCGAAAACGCGCTCGTTTCAGGTCGCAGAATTTGTTTCGAGAGAAATGGGGCGAATGCAAGGCAAAAACGCAGCTAATCCTGTCGGATTGGTGAGTATTTTAACGCAGCAGTCACTTCATTTATCCGAAACAAATCGGGTTCGGATGCGTCGGTTGTGGCTAGGCATAACCTAAAAGATAAGCCGTCGGGTTTCTACCCGACGGCTGACTTTTTATTTAGATTTCTTTTTTGCCGATGCACGCTGAATTGCTTTGACGATTTCGACCATGGGAATTATCGAAATTGCAAGAGCGAGCGAAATGGCGTATGCTTCAAGCGAGAGATGGGTGAACTCAAACATATTTGCAAGTGCGTCGATTTCAACAACTGCGGTGGTGAGTGCAAGCGAGAGAAGCATCGCACCGTAGAGAACGATGTTGTGCGATTTTTGCTTAAAGCTCATACCGAGAGCCGAACCGCGCTGTGAACGCATATTGAACGAATGGAAAATTTCCGCCATTGACATGGTGAAGAAAGCCATCGTTATACCTTCATTGCAGTCGGAAATGTTACTGAATACCCATTTTCCGGTTTCGAGATATTCGCCGATGAAGAAAGCCGCAAGAGTAAGTATGGTTGTCAGAACGCCTTGATAGAGACAGTCGAATCCCATTCCGCCGGCAAAAACGCCGTCCTTGCTGTCACGGGGTTTGCGATTCATGATATCTCTTTCGGGCTTTTCAAGACCGAGAGCGAGAGCGGGAATACTGTCGGTAACCAGATTAATAAAGAGAAGATGTACGGGTCTGAGTATCGTAAAATTAAGTATTGTTGCGGCAAATATGGAAAGAACTTCCGAAAGGTTTGAGCCGAGGAGGAACTGTATTGCTTTACGAATGTTATCGTAGATTCTTCTTCCCTCAGCAACGGCTGAAACGATTGTGGCAAAATTGTCGTCGGCAAGAACCATGTCGGCAACGTTTTTGGTAACGTCTGTTCCGGTGATGCCCATTCCGATACCTATATCGGCGCTCTTTATGGAAGGAGCATCGTTGACACCGTCACCCGTCATAGCGGTTATTTTACCCTTTGAACGCCAAGCGTTGACGATTCTTGTTTTATGTTCGGGTTGAACCCTTGCGTATACTCTGAAGGTTCCGACTTTTTCGTCGAATTCTTCATCACTCATTTCGTTGAGTTGGGCTCCGGTGATAGCTTGAGAAGGATCGTCGATGATTCCAAGCTCCGTGGCAATTGCAACTGCGGTGTCGCGGTGGTCGCCCGTTATCATTATCGGCGTAATGCCCGCCATGCGGCATTCTTCTATAGCTGCTTTGACCTCGGGGCGTACCGGATCAATCATGCCGGTAAGGCCGATAAAAATAAGGTCATTTTCAAGAGAGGCAGGGGAGGTATCCTCAGGCGCGGCAGGATATTCCTTATACGCAACCGCAAGAACGCGCAAGGCTTTGTCTGCCATACGCTTGTTTTCCGCCGCAACTGCGGCTCGAAGCTCCTGAGTAAAGGGAACAACGGTGCCGTTTATAAGAGCACATGTGCATTTCTTGAGAATTTCATCGGGAGCACCTTTTGTATACTGAACTATACCTTGAACCGTGTTGTGAACGGTTGACATCATTTTTCTTGAAGAATCGAAAGGAGCTTCGCCGATTCTCGGATTGTTTGCCGAGATATCGTTTTTGTTAAATCCGAGCTTGTCGGCATAGACGACAAGCGCCGCCTCGGTAGGTTCACCGGTAACCTCTCCGTTTTCGTCGATTTCGGCATCACAGCACAGAGCCATAGCCTTTGCAATAAGAGCTTCGTTGTCACCGTAGTGGTCAACAACGGTCATTTTGTTTTGCGTGAGAGTGCCGGTTTTATCGGAGCAAATTATTTGAGCACAGCCTAGGGTTTCAACTGCGGTGAGCTTTCGTATTATTGCGTTCTTTTTCGACATATTGGTAACACCGATTGAAAGAACTATCGTAACAACGGCAACAAGTCCCTCGGGAATTGCCGCAACCGCAAGAGAAACGGCAACCATGAAGCTGTTGAGTGCGGTTTCAAACGGAAAACTGCCGAATTTAACGAACGATTGGATTGCTTGAAATGCGAAAAGGAATACGCATATGCCGAGAACGAGTTTTGTAAGAATTTTTGAAAGCTGGGCGAGCTTGAGCTGGAGCGGCGTTTCGCCCTCCTCCGCTTGAGCGATTGCATCGGCAATTTTGCCCATTTCGGTATCCATACCCGTTGCGACAACAACAGCCTTGCCTCTGCCGTAAACAACGGTGGAGCCCATATATACCATGTTCTTTCTGTCACCAAGAGGAATATCCGAACTGCTTTCACTGTCGGGAATGGATACGGATTTTTCCGACGGCACGGATTCACCCGTGAGTGCCGCTTCTTCCGCTTTAAGACTTGCGCATTCGAAAATGCGGCAGTCTGCGGGAACAGCGTCACCGGCTTCGAGAATAACGACGTCGCCGATAACAAGATCTTCACTGCGAACGGAAATGAGCTTGCCGTCACGCAAAACCTTTGAGGTTGCCGCACTCATTTCCTGCAACGCCTCTATCGCGGCTTCCGCTTTGCTTTCCTGCACAACGCCGAGAACGGTGTTTATAAGGACAACGACCATAATGATGATGGTGTCGGTCGGAACGCCGATACCGTTTTCTATCCATTCCGTTGCGGCGGAAATAACTGCGGCAACAAGAAGAATAATAATCATCGGGTCGGAAAGCTGAGCGCCTATGCGGGATAAAATGCTTTTCTTTTTGCTCTCTTTGAGCTTGTTTTTACCGTTTTCGCTCAGCCTTTTTTCGGCTTCCGAGGAGGTAAGACCGTTTTCCGAGCTTTTCACTTCGGAAAATACGGTTTCGGGGTGCTCGAGGTAGAACTTCATACGGTTCATCCTTTCAAAGTTTTTCATTATCAAAAAAGACCTTTGACAGAGAACGGGCTCTGTCAAAGGTCTTGCCTCCAAAAATAATTCGGGTGTTATGCCAGATGCGAAGCATCGGTTGTTGACAGAACACTCGGGAGCACGAAAACCGGCTCCGTTAAGCTACTCCCCTTTAACTTGTAATGTTATTTTAACACGCCGACGGTGATTTTGTCAATGGGTCATTTTTATAAAACTGTGGGAACAAGATAAATCAGCACAACCGAGAGCGCCATGAGCATTTGCCCACAGTAATACAGTATAATGTTAGCTTTTTTCTTCTTTATATCTTTGCCTCCCGTGAAAAAATCCGAGGCAAGTACAAGGTCGGATGCCGCAAAAAGCGCGGAGCCGAATCCGAGAGCCAAGCTGAAAAAGACTGCGGCGAACGAACCGGCAGAAATAAAAGCCACGCCGAGCGAGAACGCCTTAACGACCGTCATCATCAGGGCATAAGCGTAAACGGCAACAGGAACGAGAAATTTGCCGAGCTTCAGCTTGCGAATAAGCATAACTGCAACGACCGCAAAATCAAGCACCGCTGCGGCAATGAGCTGTTTTACGGGGAACAAAGGCGCATCGGGAAAAATCGCTCGGTCAGCCTTTAAAATTGCCGTGATGAAGAATATGTGTCCCGAAAGGAAGCTGAGTCCGCCGAGAATATAATTGACATAAACGCTTCCGAGTTTCGGATACATATGTAAAAATCCGTCGCCGAGAAAAGAACAGAAGAAGCCCGCAAGCATGAAAGCCGAAAATTCGGTTATGTTTCCCGCATTCAAAGCTCCGAAAAGTGCAAGCAAAGTGAAGAGTGCCGAGCAAAGAAGCTTTGAAAGCAATGTATTGAGACCGATTACGGGATACATTATTTTGAGATAATGCCGAACGGCAAAAACCTCTGAAACGATACATAAAGCCGCAAGAACTATATACATATTAATTCACCCCGTATAAAAATCTCCTATGTATTCAACAAGAGCACGGCAAACGCCCACATACATAAATTTGATATATGCTTCTTTTTGAAGAAGATTTACGGCGCTTCCGCTACTGCTTTTAATACTCGGATAGCTTTTCTGCGCTTGCCCGCTCAGACGGACAAGATCGGTTTCGGAATATCCCGCGGAAAGAACGGTGTCCATTGCGCTGCGCAATTCGGCGCATTCGCCTTGAGCTTCCTTGATGAGATAAGTCAACAAATAAATATTGCCTCCGTTCGGGAGCGTTTGGGCAAAGGATGAAAGGTCTGCGGTGAGAGTTTCCCATTCGCCGATTTTTTGAAGCTCCTCGGCAACCGAAAAAGCGGTGTTTTTTCCGCTTTCATCGGGAGAATAGAGGCGGTTAATTTCGGCAAAAACGTCAAGCAACGATTCGATGTCGCTTTGCAGCCAATTATATTCGCCGAGTCGAGCCGCAGCAACGGATAGCTTGTATTCGAGCGATTTCACCTGAGAAGCAAGCTCTTGCGAAAATACGGACGAACCTGCCGAAATTGACGAGGCACGTTCGCTCCATGAAAAAAAGACTTCGGAATCGAAATCGGTGAGCATTTGAGGATAACGAAGGTCAATGTCTATACGCAAATCGAGGTAATTGGCGAGCAGATCCGACTGTGCGCTTGAACAATGCTTGTTGAATGATTCTGCGGAAACGAAATCTTCGTTTACCGCTTTTTTTTGCGCAACTGAAAATAAAACGGGATTTTTCAGCAGCCAAGCGGCGATGAGAAGCACTATTAGGGCACAGATGACCGAAACCGCAATGATAAACGGTCTTTTTTCATCGGTCATGCTTTTTTTGTCGGGTTGTCTCATCGTGTTCAAAATGTTGCCTCCACATCCTATTTTACGGCGAAAACCGAGTAAGCTGAATACATTATAAAATATTATAACACATTTCCACAAAAATTTGAATATGCGAAGCAAAAATTTTTTTAAAAAATATCAAACAAATGTTTGCGTTTTGCGAACATTTGTGCTATAATAGCCTTGCGAAACTTATTGTAAACAGAAAGAGGTCTTATCATGAAGCCGATAACCCCTATTCAACAGCGTATATATGAATTTCTTGTGGAAAGAGCAAAAGAAGGAATGACGCCGAGCGTGAGAGAAATCGGAGCCGCAGTCGGTTTACGTTCAACATCTTCGGTGCAGGCAAATCTTGATTCGCTCGAAGCGGCGGGATATATTCAGCGTCCCCCCATGCTTAAAAGATGCATAAGAATCGTCGGTCAATCGGAAAATGTCGCCCATGTTCCGATTTTGGGCACGGTAACTGCCGGCACGCCGATACTTGCGGTTGAGGATATCGAGGGATATTTGCCGTTTTCCATGCCCGGTTCTCAAGATAAAGAACTTTTTGCACTGAAGGTCAGAGGCGAAAGTATGATACAGGCGGGCATACTTGACGGAGATATCGTCATTGTCGAGCGAACTCCCACCGCTCGCAACGGTGAAATGGTGGTTGCGCTTATCGAGGATTCGGCAACGGTTAAGACTTTTTATAAAGAAAACGGTCATTTTCGTCTCCAACCCGAAAACGACACTTATGAGCCGATTATTGTAAACGAGGTTATAATTCTCGGCAAGGTAATCGCAAGCTACAGATACTATTAAATGTCTGACAGAACGAAGCATACGGCGAGAGTAAGCAGAGCGGCAGGTATTATCCGACCGCTCTTTTTTGTTTTGCGGATTTATTTAAGCATGTTAAAGTACCGATTGCAAAAGAGAATAAGCACATGAACTGTCGCTTTTCTCTTGTAATCAAAAGGAAGAAATAATTATATATAAATGTAAAAAAAGCATGAAATTTGCAAGTTTTTGCTTGACAATTGTTTCCTTACATGCTATTATTTTATAGCAGTATGGTTCATGTGAATTCATGATCCGAAACAAATTCTTGATTATATATAACGGAAAACGGAGGAAATTTTTATGTTTTCGGGATTCATTAGAGAAATTGATTCGGTTGGCAGAGTAGTTATCCCTATGCAGATAAGAAAAGAGCTCGGTATTGTCAACCCCGGCAGCAAAGTTGAGATGTTCTCGGACGGTAAGCAGATTCTTGTCAAAAAAGCCGTCCCCGATTGCATATTTTGCAAATCTTCAGAAGATCTTACCTCTTTTGAGGGTAAATGTGTTTGCAAAAACTGCATCGAAAAGATTAAGTCGGCAGAATAATTCAAAACATCACCGTCGTGCTTCGGCACGGCGGGATTTTTTTATCCCTGCATGAATATATATGTGAAGAAACTGAGAATTTGCAGGGGGAATAAAAATGAATTGGCATTCCATGCAGGTAAAGGCGGTAATTGATAAGCTCGGCACCGATGCGGAAACGGGTCTCGGCGAGCACAGGGCAAAGAGACTGTTTGAGCAATTCGGTGAAAACAGACTTGAGGATAAAAAAAGAGTATCGCTTTTTCGGCAGTTTTTAAGTCAGTTTTCCGATTTTTGTGTAATCATACTTTTTATTGCTTGTCTGATTTCGTTCGTCACGGGAATAATAGACGGCAGTCATGATTTTGTTGACCCGATAATGATTTTGGCGATAGTGATAATGAATGCGATAATCGGAGTAATCCAGGAGAGACGTGCCGAAAGGGCAATTGAAGCGCTCAAAAAGCTGTCAGCACCGACGGCAAGGGTTATTCGTTCGGGAAAATCCGTGAAGCTGCCGACGGAATTGCTTGTTCCCGGAGATATAATTTTGCTTGAAAGCGGCGACCTTGTTCCTGCGGACGCAAGGATTATTTCTTGTGCGGGGTTAAAAGTACGTGAAAGCGCTTTGACGGGTGAAGCCGAGGCCACGGTTAAGACTTCGGATGTGATAAGCGAAAAAGGATGCGAGCTTGCCGATATAAAAAACTGTGTGTTTGCATCAACGACCGTTATTTCGGGAAGCTGTCGTGCTGTTGTTACCGAGACCGGCATGAATACAAAAGTCGGGCGTATAGCCGACATGCTGAAATCCGAGCCTGCACCGCAAACCCCTCTGCAAATTCGTCTTGCGAGTGTGGGAAAGGCTCTTGCCGTAGCCTGCGTGGTAATATGTGCGGCGGTTTTCGCCGTTGGTGTGCAAAGAAAAAGCGGCGTTATGAATTCTTTTATGCTTTCCGTCGGTCTTGCCGTTGCCGCAATTCCCGAGGGGCTTCCCGCAATTGTGACAGTGGTTTTATCTATAGGCGTACAGAGACTTGCAAAGAGCAATGCGATAATTCGCCATCTCCCCGCCGTTGAAACTCTCGGAGCGGCTACATATATTTGCTCCGATAAAACGGGAACGCTCACAAAGAATAAAATGACGGTTGTTCGTCTTTGCTCGGCGGGCGGTGAATTGCAAATAAAAAGCGAGCAGGGTAAAAGGCTTTTACTGTTCGGTTCCGTTTGCTCCGATTCAAGAGCCGAAAACCGAAAGGGCAGGCTGAATTTGAGCGGAGACCCGACTGAAACGGCGATTCTCGATGCGGCGTATAATTCGGGCGAGAATGTCACGGCACTTGAAAAGAATTATCCGAGACTTGACGAAACACCGTTCACTTCGGAGAGCAAAAGAATGTGTGTTGTTAACCGTATCGGCGCGGATTTACAGCTTACCGTCAAAGGCGCTCCCGATGTTTTGCTTCCGCTGTGTACGTATTATGATGAAAACGGCAGGATACTGAAATTTACGGAGCAGATGAAGAAAAGAACAGCGGCGCAAAATGAAACGATGGCACGGGATGCGTTGCGAGTGATTGCCGTTGCATATCGAAAAGCGGCTTCGGGCAAGGACAAAAAAGAGGAGGAGCTTATATTCTGCGGCCTTATAGGTATGCTCGATCCTCCGAGACCCGAAGCGGCAAGAGCGGTCAGCGTATGCAAGCAGGCGGGGATTACACCGGTAATGATAACTGGCGACCATATTTCAACGGCTTGCGCCGTGGCGGAAAAGCTCGGCATATATAAAAAGGGTGAGCTTGCGATGACGGGCAAAGATATTGATGCCTGCACGGATGAGGAGTTTTCGCGGCGAGTTATGCAGTGTAGAGTTTATGCGAGAGTTACTCCCGAACACAAAATGCGCATAGTAAAGGCTCTGAGAGCGAACGGTGAAACGGTTGCGATGACAGGAGACGGCGTAAATGATGCACCTGCGTTAAAGGCCGCCGACATCGGTTGTGCAATGGGCAAAGGAGGAACGGATGTTGCAAAAAATGCCGCCGATATGATACTGACGGATGACAATTTTGCTACCATCGTCAAAGCGGTTGAAGAGGGTAGGGGAATATTCGACAATATCAAAAAGGCTGTGCATTTTCTGCTCGGTACAAATATCGGAGAAATATTGACGATTTTTTTTGCTTCGATTTTGGGATTTGAAACGCCGCTCGAAGCTATACATCTTTTGTGGGTAAATCTTGTCACCGATTCGCTTCCCGCAATGGCCCTCGGAACGGAAAAGCCGGAAAAAGGAATAATGAACCGAAAACCGTTGCCGCAAAGCAAGGGCTTTTTTGCCGATGGACTTTGGCTTGATATATCGCTTGAGGGAATGCTTATCGGAGCGCTTACGCTTTTGTCGTTTGCAATGGGGAGATTTATTTTGCCGAGCGAAAATCCGCTTCTTCTCGGAAGAACAATGGCTTTCTGTACCCTCAGCTTTTGTGAAATAACACATTCGCTGAACCTGCGCTCCTCACAACCTATGATGAAAATAGGATTATTCGGAAATAAAATGATGAATATTGCCTTTCCGATATGTACCGTTGCACAGGCGGCTGTGGTTGTAATACCGTCGCTCGCGCGACTGTTTGGCGTTGTTCCGCTGAATGCGCTTGAATGGGCAGTAGTTGCGGCAATATCCGCAGTACCTCCGACAGTGGGTGAGACGGGAAAAGTTATTTCATATTTTGCAAAGCAAAAGCAAGAACGGACATTCGGAAAATCAAAAGCGGAAATAAAAAAAGGAGGCTGTTAAAAACAGCCTCCGCAACCTTATAATCAGTCGCTGGTGTAGGGAACAAGAGCAACCTGACGTGCACGCTTGATAGCAGTGGTCAGTTCGCGCTGATGCTTTGCACAGGTGCCGGTAACACGGCGGGGAAGAATCTTTGCTCTGTCGGAAGTGAACTTGTTGAGCTTTGCTACATCCTTGTAGTCGATGTACTCAACCTTGTCTACGCAAAATGCGCAAACCTTCCT
>CAYNUD010000014.1:0-21300 GCA_964400315.1 uncultured Clostridium sp.
ATGAATGTTTATGTCAACCTTTGGGTCGGCAATGTCAACACCGTTGAAAATGATTTTACCCGCCGTAGGGTCCTCCATACAGTTAAGGCAACGCAAAAACGTACTCTTGCCCGAGCCCGAGGGGCCGATAACAACAACAATATCGCCCTTGTTGATGGTTATGTTTATGCCTTTCAAAACTTCGTTTTTGCCGAAGCTCTTTTTGAGGTCAATTACGTCTATCACTCTTTTTCAGGCTCCTTTCCATAACTTTTACCAAGAGGCTTATAATGCAAACAATTACAATATAAATCAGTGCCATAACGATATAGGGTACCATAAATTCGTAGCTGTTTGAACCGATATAGCTGAACGCAACATAAAGGTCAGCCGCACCGACAAAGGAAACAACCGAGGTTTCCTTTATAAGAGCGATAAACTCATTGCCCAGAGTGGGAAGAATGTTTTTTATCGCCTGCGGAATAACGATTTTGAGCATCGTTGTGGAAAAGCTGAGTCCGACACTTCTGCCGCCCTCGGTCTGACCGTAATCAACGCTCTGTATACCGCTTCGCATTATTTCGGATATGTAAGCGCCGCTGTTAAGTCCGAATACGACAATCGCAACGCTGACACTCGGCAAATGCACATCCATAATCGGCAAGATTACATAATAGAACACAAGGAGCTGAACCACCATGGGCGTTCCTCTGAAAAGTCCTACATAAAAGCTGCATATTCCGTTGAGAATGCGGGGAAGAACCTTGTATTTCGGAACGACTCTCACCGTTGCGATAATCGTACCTATCAAAATACCGATAATAAGACCCGCAACGGCTATTTTCAGCGTGTTTTGCAGTCCCTCAAGTACCTTGATGTAGCCTTTTGCTTCGATGAATATTTCGATAAATTTATCAATCTTCTTGGGAAGCGATTCTAAAAATTCATTCATACTTACTTATTCCTTTTACACAAAGAAGGCTGTTTCGACCGAAACAGCCTTTTATTAAACAATAATGAACTTGATTATGCCATTTCGTTGATGGCTTCGGTGATGCAATCTGCGGGAGCGGCATCAATGATAACATAATCAACACCGCCGTTAACAAGGTCCTGAACGGCAAGAGAACCGTTGCTGTAGCCTACGCACTGTGCGGCAAGACCGTCAAATTCCCACTCTGCGTCGCCCTCAACATAAAGCTGACCGGTAGTACCCGTCTGTACGCCGATTTTCTTGCTTGCATCAAGTCCGGCAAGAACGGCCGCAACAGCCTCGGCATCTGCACAAGAGTCAAATGTCGTGTCATCGCCCTTAACGATAACCTTCTGTGATGCCTGGTAATATGACTCGGAGAAGGTTACATACTCCTCACGGGCGGGCTTAACGGTAAGACCTGCCATTGCAATGTCGCACTTGTGCTGACCGACGGAAAGGCAAACAGCGTTAAACTCCATATTGTTGATAACGAGCTCCTTGCCGAGCTTTTCGGCAATGTAAGCGGCAAGCTCCATATCAATGCCGTAATAATCGTCGCCCTTTGTGTACTCAAACGGCTCGAAAGAGGCGTTGGTGGCAACAACAAGCTGATCCTTGCTGTCGTCGAGAGCCGCCGACTTAACAGCAACAGGTTCGCCGTCGCCGAAATAATTGTTGCAAATGGTGTCAAACACGCCGTTTGACTTAACTTCCTTGAGGATTGCGTTAACCTGCTCAAGAAGCTCGGGCTGAGCCTTGTCTACGCCGAGAGCGTATTCTTCATCTGTCAGATTGTAAGCGATAACCTTAACTGCGGGAGCCTTTTCGACATTGTTTTCGCCTGTGGTGGTTGTGTCATCATCTTTGCCGCCGCAAGCCGCAAAAGCGGTAACCGCAACAGCAATTGCCATAACAACGGCAAGTACCTTAAATAACTTTTTCATCGGAATTACCTCCATATTTTTTTGAATGGCATAATTATAGCATAGTATTCAAAAATGTCAAGTCAAAAATGAATTTTTATAAGAAAAATTCATTCACGCATGAATATTCACGAATATTTATTCAACTTGACTAAACATTTCAATTGCCCGTGTAAAGTCGGGATAAAGCTCGGCATGAAAAATCATATTCTCTCCCGTCACGGGGTGCTTAAAGCGGCAAATCTCGCAGTGCAAAAGCTGATGTCCGATTCGCGGCATAAAGTCGCCGTACATCGTATCCCCCGCAAGCGGATGGCCTGTATAAGCCATATGCACTCTGATTTGATGCGTTCTGCCCGTTTCAAGCTCAAGGCTTACCAGTGTCGCTCCGCCGAAGTTTTCAAGAGCTGTCCAATGTGTGACCGCTCTTTCAACGCCTTTTTCGAGCGAACAGGCTCTCAGTGTTTTCATCGGATCGGGGCGGTAAATCGGAACATCTATTGTACCGCTTCCGTAAAGCTCGCCCTGCACCAGTGCAAGATATTGCTTTTTCACCTTTCCCGACAGCTTACTTGCCGCAAGGTGATTCAGCGCACACACAACAGTACCGGAAGTACCCTTATCAAGTCGACCGACCGCCCTGAATGCCGCTGTTTTTCCGTTTGCGTTAAGATGTGCGGCAACAGCATTTGCGAGGGTATCGCCTTGATGATTATGTGTCGGGTGCATCGCCATAAAAGGTGATTTGTTTATTACGATTATATCGTCATCCTCATAAATTATATCGAGCGGTGCGGTCATCGGAGTTGGCGCTTCGGTATCTTCGGGAATAAGTACGCTAACCGTATCACCGCATTTTACGGGGTCTATCGTCCTGAGATATTCGCCGTTTAGAAGCATACCGCCGCTTGTGTATTTTATCTTTTTTACAAGCCTTGCCGAAAAGCCGCAAAAGCCTCTGAGAAACGCAACGGCACGCCTGCCGTCATATTCGGGCGGCACGGTATATTCGAGCTTCCTCGGCATCAGCTTTTCACCGTTTCAAGCTCATTCTTGGCAAGCTCAATCATTCCGTCTCTGCGTTTTTTCAGCTCCGCTTCTATCATCTTTTGCTGTTCTCTGTCATCTTTAACAAACATAATTACGATAAGATATAAAATGGCGCCGACGGCGGGACCGAGAATAAACAAGGGCCATTGCCATTTCATAAACAATGCATTTTGAGCGGTCATTGCAATTTTCTCGTCATATTTGACTATCTTTAGTATTTGTCCGTTTATCAAAAGTGCAAGTGCATCGCCGATTTTGGTGGCGAAATTCTGCATTGAAAAGGTTATTCCCTCGGTACGTTTGCCCGTGGTATATTCAACATAATCAATGGAATCGCTCATAAGTGAACGGTGTGCAATATTCATCATATTTGCGGGTATTCCCTGAAGTCCCATAATAACGATTACTATTAGCATACGCCAAACGCTCTTAAAACCTACAAAGAACGAGACTATTCTTAATACAATAGACGACACCTGCGCCAGAATAAGAATTTTTTTCATACCGCCGACGGCGTTTACTATCTTCGTTGCGGCAAACATCGCAAGCGTTCCCGGAGCACCGGTAAGTCCGCCGTAAAGGAACTGCGCCGTACCGCCGCCTATATCAATTCCTCCGACCTTATAGAATACCTGACTTTCAAAGAAATACTGCCAAGGCACTGTAAGCTTTACGTATTCAAGGATTCTCGCGAGGGAAATAAGCATCATCGTTTTATTGTGACGAAGAACGAATATCGCCTCAAAAAGGCTTTCCTTTGCCGTTTCTTCATTTTTGACCTGCTCTTTCATAAAGCCGCCGAGCATTGAAATAAGCTGACCGCCGAGCCCGAGCACCGCCGCTCCGATGAAGAACGATTTTTTGTCGGACATTCCGAAGGTGTTTATCATCAAATCTCTTGCCATAGGGAAAAGCCCCGCTATCGCACTGCCCGCCGTAACGCCGAGAGCCGTCCACTGCGCAACTCTCGCCCGTTCCTCTGAATGCGGAGAACTGAGCGACATCATGCCCCAAAGCGACACGTCCTGCATAGAATAGACGACATCCCACGTGAGGTAGCAAATAAGAATATAAACGACCGCTCCAACACTGCCGAGGCCTAAATCCATAAACATCAGCAAAGACATTATGCCTATCACGGGCGGCAGAAGCACCAGAAACGGGCGTAGCTTTTCGCCCGTCTTTTTAAAAATATGCCTATCAATCAAAGCGCCTACTATCGGGTCGTTGATTGCATCCCAGATACGGCTTATTCCGGTTATGTAACCGACATATTCCGCTTTGATTTTCAAGATATTGTTGCAAAAATAAAACAGCCAACTGTTCATGAATTGATAATTCATGTTCTGTCCCGCTATCGCCGAAGCATAAGCAAAAAGCCGTTTATTCGGCACTAATCCCTGCTCAAAAGCGGCATCTGATTTGTAAACGGATTTATCCATTCGGTCAACCCCTTTCTTTTATAAATTATAACATTTGAGAACACTATTAACAACTTGCTTTTTTGCATAACTTTTTCCTGCGTTTTTAGTCGAAATGCACAAAGGGTACGAAACAGGGATTTTCGCAGATAAATTTTACATAAAAAGTGAAAAAATAACCCATTTCCGCAAAAAATCTCTTGTATTATCTTAATTATTGTGATATTATGGTAATATGATAGGCTCTAAAACGAAAAAGGAGTTGCTAAAAATGAAAAAGTTTGTTGCCGTGTTACTCGCTTTTGCTTTGATTTTCTCCCTTACCGCCTGTAAAAACGGCAAGGAAACCGAAAACGAAACAACAACTGCGGTTGCGGAAACGACTACCGAGCCCGAAGTAACCAAAGAAGAACTTTTGCAGAAAGCAAGAGAAGCCTATGCGGCGTTTATTGTTCAAAAAATATCCGAGGTGCCCGACCCCGAGGGCAGTCCCGATTCGGCGTTTGTTGTTGACCTCGACGGCAACGGTATTCCCGAGGTTGTTTGCAGAAGCGGCGATTACAACGAAACATACATTTTGTCTTACGGCGAAAACGATGGGCTGAATGTTATAATTCCGCAAAAGCATTCCGATACGTTTGAAAATATTTACTTTTCGAAAGGAAGCGGCTTACTCTATTACACCGATTGCGGACATAATCAAGATACCGCTTGGTATCATGAGGGTGTATGCCTTGAGGCAAATGCTGAGGGCTTACAAGTTATCGGAACACTTACGGGTGATCCTTGGGACGATGCGCCGAACAATATTTACAATAATGAGAAACTCTTTAACGAATATAAAACCAAATATGATAATGAATTTGATGACAGTATGAAAAAGCTTATCGGTGACGGGAATTTCACGGAATATGACGAAGTGTGCGTTAAGGAAAACGTTTGGAAATATCTTTCCGAAGAGCTTTCGATAAATCTTACCGAGAAAAAAGCGGAATATGATGAGTTCAAAGCCAAAGCAACCGCCGCTGTCGGTGAAGATAATTTGGTTGCACTACATATCGGCGATTATGACCGTAACGGAACGTTTGAAGCCTTTGCTTTCGTAGGACAAGAAAACGATCCCAAAAAGACCGAAATACTATACGAGGGTAACGTCTTGTTTGTCGATAACGACGGAAATATCGAAACTATAATTGAATGTGAAAACGGCTACAGAAACAACGGAACGATTTTAAATTGTCAATATCATGACTATTATCAAATCATAAGATATGATGACGGTCAGTCATTGGCATTTTTTGCAGCGGTTTTCGACGGCAAATGCTCTGTTATTTCGGATTTCTTCGATGCCGGTCTTAACGGTTTTGAAATGGGGCAATCTTCCGGTACGTTAAATTCTCCCTTTGCTCTTCACAATGCATACGATGCCGATTTAGAAAGAGTTGAACACACCTGCAAGCCGTATTTTTATTATGACACCCCCGACGGCTTGCACGAATACGGCGGTGTGGAAATCAGCTCGGAACAGTTTGAAAAGCTGGGCGGCAAAAAATATATGGAAAAATATGCGGAAATGAATTATACGATTGAAAACATTTATCTTAGAGGCAACGGAATAATCAATGTCAATTTAACGAAAACATATAACGAGCCGCCTTTTGAAGGCTATCATTGTGCCATATATAAAATTACCAACCACAGCTTAAAACCAATGACAGAGTGGTTAGTTTTTCCCAATGAAATCACTTCGGGACATTATTCCCCTGCCGCAACACCGAATTTGGCGGTATATCCCGAACTTGCGGATTTCGGTCTGTAAAATAAAAGCAAATATGCATAAAAACAACGGCGACAGATTTCCTGCCGCCGTTGTGCTTTTTGATATTATTATTTATTGTCCTTGCCCTTGATTATATCGTTGATAAGGATATAAAACTGGTCATCGTCAAAACTGCCGTCGTTTGACTTTGCGGGAGCGGCAGGATTCGAGGGAGCGGACGGTGCCGAGGGAGCCGCAGGCTCATTACTCTGCGCCGATGAGCCGAAATTCGGTATGCTCGGAGCCGACGAAGTAACGGGTGTGACCGGTGCAACGGATACTGCCGGAGCACTCTCAACCGCACTTTCGGCAGCTACGGTAAAGGGATTCTTCTTAATCTCGGGAGCCGAAACCTCAGCGGGTGCCGCAGGCTTATTTGAGTCAAAGCCCGTTGCGATAACCGTAATAACCATCTCATCGTCAAGCTCGGGATCAAACGCAATACCCCAAGTAATATTTGCATCCTCATGAGCATTTGCGGTGATGATCTCCGCTGCATTCTCAACATCCTCAAGGTCAACGTCGTCGGAAGCGGTAATGCTGATGATAACGCCCATTGCACCCGAAATCGAAGTCTCAAGGAGCGGACTCGAAACGGCGGCGTTTGCCGCACATTCCGCTTTATCTTTGCCCTTTGCTCTGCCTACGCCCATGTGAGCATAGCCGGCATCCTTCATTACGCTGGTAACATCGGCAAAGTCAAGATTGATAAATCCGGGAATTTTAATAAGCTCCGAAATGCTCTTAACGCCTTGAAGAAGAACCTCATCCGCCTCGGCAAAAGCCTCTGCAATGGTCTTTTTCTTCTCATCGAGAGCACGAAGTCTGTCATTGGGAATAACAATAAGGCTGTCAACATGCTCGGCAAGCTTTGCAATGCCCTCTTGAGCCTGTACCATTCTTCTTCTGCCCTCAAACTTGAAGGGCTTTGTAACAACGCCTATCGTCAAGCAACCCATGTCCTTGGCAACCTGTGCAATAACGGGAGCCGCACCCGTACCGGTGCCACCGCCCATGCCTGCGGTTATGAACACCATATCCGTGCCCTTGAGTGCATCGGAAATGGAATCTCTACTTTCCTCGGCTGACTTTGCGCCGATTTCGGGCTTGCCGCCTGCGCCTTGACCGTGAGTTGATTTTTCACCTATCTGAATTTTGTGAGTTGCTTTTGAATGAACAAGCACTTGCTTGTCCGTATTTACGGCAATAAATTCAGCGCCGAGCACTCCGGAGGTAATCATTCTGTTGACGGCGTTTCCGCCGCCTCCGCCGACGCCTATTACCTTTATTTGAACCGCGCTTTCAAAATCATTGTCAATTTCAAATGCCATTGGTTTAACCCCCTATGGTTTTATTTTACCTATATAAACAGAATTATATTACCATGTAATTATAAAAAATACAAGAACAATTTGAAAATTTATCTTGATTTTCTTCAAAAATTTTGTTTTTTCGCAAGCATTGTCTTAAATATTTGATTTTTCACAAAAGAAAATGTCACTGTTCACCGCCATTTTCCTTTTCTTGCGACTCCTCAGACTGTTCGGTTTCATCTGCTTTATCGTCAGAGCGATATTTTTGCAAAAAGTCTGTGAGTGCGGTTATTTTATCGACTTCGGTACTGCTGAAATATGCTTGCTTCGGAACGGTGAGATCCATCACACAGTATTGGTTTGCCGATATTGATTCTTCCTCGCTCAAAACCTTTTTTGCAAGCGACAGTTTAGAGTCAAGCTCGCTCGCGCTTCCTATCTTCAACACAATTCGGTCTTGATAAATCAGATAAATGTTGCTTCGTGATTCCACGCTGACGGCACTGATATCCTTAAACTCGTTTTCTTCAAGCAATTCGGCAATTTCTTCAAGAATTTCACCCGTTTTGTCGACCTCTTCTTTTTCGCCGTTCGTGCCTTCAACGATTTCCCGAGAAAACACAACCTTTTCGCCGGAAACGGGCATTTGCGGCGATGCGCCGAGAATTACCGTTACATCATCGGGAAGCTGTGCGGAAAAAGAGAGCGTTTTGAAATCGCCGCCAAGCAGAGCATATCCCGACGTTGAAAGCGGCAAAGCGTATCTCTCTTTATGCTCGCCATAATGAATAACAAGTGTATTCGGAAACTTTCGACTGAGACGTACATCATCCGTATAGGGCAATTTTTTTTCAATCGAAGCCGCTCCCTCATCAAGATCGGCAAAAATCAAGCTTTTGCCGACTGTTATTCCGCTTGCTGCAATGATTTCTTCTTTCGTATAAGGGCTTATCCCCTCAACGCTGTACTTTTCGACTCTGAAAAAAAACAATGCGGCGACAGAAAGCAAAACGGTTGCCGTTATCAGCACGAACACCGTAATTACAAGTGCAAGTCTAAATATTTTTCCCGCTTTTTTTCTTTTGCTTTTCTGCATCTTTTCACAGCTTTCACGTCATTTATTTCCGCTTTGTCGGATTTCACAATGATATATAATGTAATTAAGTATTTATTACTTTAATATCTGCGCCGAGATTTCTCAAGTGTTCATCCGGATCTTCATATCCTCTGAGCACATGATGTATTCCGTCAATAACGGTTTCGCCCCGTGCGCCGAGCGCCGCCGCTATCAATGCGCTTCCACCGCGCAAATCGCTTGCCGTAACTTTAGCACCGTGGAGAAACGGTACTCCCTCGATAACAGCAACGCAGCCGTCCTCCACTCTGATATCCGCACCCATTTTAATGAGCTCGGGAACATGGCGAAAACGGTTTTCAAATACACGTTCCGAAATAACGCTCGTACCCCTCGCCGTTGCCGCAAGCGCCGTTATCAAAGCCTGAGAATCCGTAGGAAAACCCGGATAAGGCATTGTTCGCAAATACTTTATTCTGCGCATCCTTTTGGAAGCTTTAATACACATTTCCGTGTCGGCAAAGGATATTTCACAGCCCGATGCTTCAAAAACGGGAATAACGGGAGCAAGATGTTCACGCTCCACGCTTGAAATAACCGCTCTGCCACCGCTGACGGCAACACTTGCCATAAAGGTGGAGGCAACAATTCTGTCGGGTATGACACAATGTTCCGCTCCCGAAAGTCTTTTTCCGCCGACGATACGAATAACGCTTTGACCCGCACCGCTGATGCTTGCGCCGCAGGCATTGAGGAAATCCGCAAGGTCCTTTATTTCAGGCTCACGGGCCGCATTTGTTATTACCGTTTCGCCCTTCGCCGCAAGAGAGGCAAGCATTATATTCTCCGTCGCACCCACACTCGGAAACGAAAGACTTATTCTGCTTCCGAGTATACCGTTTGGGGTATTGCACTCCATTGCTCCGCCGCACTCATCAATAACGATTCCCATACTGCGAAAGGCAGAAAGATGGATATCAACAGGGCGCAAACCTATTTCACAACCGCCGGGCAGAGTTGCTATTCCCGCACCGAAACGTGCAAGAAGCGCACCGAGAAAAATGATGGAGGATCGCATTTCTCGCATAAGCTCCTCAGGTACAACCGTTTTGCAGGCACCGGAAGAATCCACCGTGACGGTATTGCCCTGCCGAACAACCCTGCAACCGAGACTTTCAAGTATTCTCACCGCCGCATCAACATCGGTTATTTGCGGACAATTATGTATTACGCTTTTTCCTTCAACGGCAACACACGCCGCAAGAATAGGCAAGGCGCTGTTCTTCGAACCTTGAAGCTTCGTCTTTCCGTCAAGAGAATTACCGCCGTTTATTCTGAGATTTTTCATATTCACACGCTCCTCAAAAGCTCTGTTACATACTATTCCGAGGTGCGTGTCTGTGTGAATTATTTAACTATTTCACACAATGTTTCGTATATTCTTTCCGTTGCATCGGAAACCGCCATTGCCTTGGCGTTTCTGCCGATTTCTTCAAGACGCTCCCTGTTGCGCAAAAGCTCATCCGCTTTTTGTGTGAGCGATTCGGGTGTCAAGTCCTTTTCCTCCAAAATAACCGCGGCATTGTTTTCGACAAGTGCCATCGCGTTATGATATTGGTGATTTTCAGTAACATACGGAGAAGGAATCAAAATTGAAGGCTTGCCGAGAGCTTGAAGCTCGCTCAATGTACTTGCTCCCGAACGGCTTATAACCAAATCTGCGGCAGGCAGGCATTTAGGAATATCTATATATTCGACCACACGGACATTCTTCTGCTTTTCAAGGTCGATTCCCGCTTTTTCAAGCTCCTCGACGAACCATTCTCCTCCCTTTCCGGTTGCATGGAGAAATACGCAATCGTTATCTTTGCATTTTTTAATAATCATTCCGAGGACGGCATCGTTGACAGGCTTTGCTCCGAGGCTTCCACCCATCGAAAGTACCAACGGCTTACCGGCAAGATCAAGCTCCGCCTTTGCAAAATCGGGATCTGCTTTTAATATATCCCCTCTTATCGGAAGTCCGGTTATGACACAAGGATTTTTCGGTTTCATATACTTTTCCGCCTGTTTAGCGGTGAGCATGACCCTGTCAACACTTCCCGCCAACGCTTTATTTGTAACACCGGGAAAAGCATTCTGCTCATGTATCGCCGTGGGTATCCCGAGCTTTGCCGCCATTCTGAGAACGGGGCCGCTAACGTAGCCGCCGAAACCGATAACAAGGTCGGGCTTGAATTCCTTTATTATTTTTTTCGCCTGCGACGACGACTTGAGTAACTTCGAAAGCGTACCGATATTATGCTTTATTGCCGAAAGAGAAAAGCTACGGTAAAATCCGCTTATTTCAATCGTTTTCAGTTCATAACCTGCCTGCGGAACAAGTCTTGCTTCCATTTTGTCCTTTGTTCCCGCAAAAACAATTTCCGCATCCGGAGCTTTTTCCTTAATATAGCCTGCCGTTCCGAGCGCAGGATTGATATGACCGCCCGTACCGCCCGCCGCAATAAGGATCCTTTTACCGTTAAGCATTATCTTTTCTTCCTTTCATCATTTCTGGAAACCGCAAGTATTATTCCCATTTCAAGCAACAGTGTAACAAGGGATGAGCCTCCCGAGCTGAAGAACGGCAAGCTTATTCCCGTATTCGGTATCGTGGATGTTACAACCGCTATATTTAAGCCTGCCTGAAGCGCAACCTGTACGCTTATACCCAGCGCGAGCAATTTTGCATACTTGCTTCTTGCTTTTAACGCAATTGTAAATCCTCTTGCAAGCAAGAGCACAAACGGAACAATCACTATTAAAAGGGTCGGGAAAAATCCAAGCTCCTCGCATATTACGGCGAAGATGAAATCATTTTGCGGCTCGGGCAAATAGAGATATTTTTGCTTTGATTTTCCGAATCCGGCACCGAAAAGCCCTCCCGAACCGACGGCATAAAGCGATTGCAAGGTTTGCCATGCATCATCTTTTACCTCTTCGCTCGTAAGCTCTTGACCCAAAAGGAGCTTTTTCCATATCACAACTCTCGACACTGCGTGATCGGGCAGAATATCGGGATATATGATAACCACCGTTACCGCAAGGACTGCCAAAACGCCGACTATAACGAACCATCTGAGCTTAATACCGCTCATGAACATCATAACGCCGCCTATGAGTAAAACAATAAGTGCGCCCGAAACATGATTTTCCTCATAAATAAGCACAAAATTTGTTCCGAGAATCACTCCGTAAACAAGTACCATCCACCATTTTTCAACGGTTTTTCTTTCGTACCGTTCCATCATAAAAGCAAACACCATTACTATGGACAGCTTTGCAAGTTCCGAAGGCTGATATACCGTAACTTTCAAATCTATCCAGCGGTGAAATTCCTCTTTGCCTTCTATGATTTTGGGATTTATCAAAACATAAATCAGCAGTAAAAACGAAACCAAACCGACAATGCCGGTACAGCTTCTGTAAAAATTAATATTGATTTTCGAAGCCACAAGCATTATGACAACGCCGATGGCGGCATACAAAGCCTGACTTTTAAAATAATAGTAAGGGTCGTAATTTGCCGTCGCATCGTTTCTTGCCGTTACGTAGCTTGCCGAAAACATCATTACAAGGCCGACCGAAAGGAGAAAAATAACAAGTGCAAAAAAGGTTAAATCAAAGCTTCCTTTTGCAAGAAAATTCTTGATTCCTATTCGCCCCGAAAACAAATCGGCAAACCATTTTCTCACACCGAAAAAGCTCTTGAATTCATCAAGAAAAAACTTCAGTTCACCCTTGAAACCGACTTTCTTAAATTTCGGAGCCGTTGGCTCATTAGTCACGCCGTTTTCCCCTTTCATAATATATTCAACCTATTACCCTGCATAATACATAATCGCAACAGAGACCGCACCGCCGACTGCATTTACGAGCGTAAATACCGCAGTTATCTTTTTTTCGCTCCAACCGGACATTTCAAAATGATGATGAATGGGTGCCATCTTGAAAATACGCTTGCCTCCCGTAATTCTGTAATAGACTATTTGAAGAACATCGGATGCTCCCTCTATCACGTACACTATGCCCGCAGTCAAAAGTATCAGCGGACAATCAAGCGAATACGCAAGGGCAACCACCGCTCCTCCCAAAAACATTGAGCCGGTATCGCCCATAAAAATCTTTGCGGGATGCTTATTCCAAACCAAAAATCCCAAACACGCTCCCGCTACAGCGGCAGCGGCAAGCGAAAAGCCGAAAAAACCTTTTAATCCAGCCGTTACTCCCAACGAAACGGTCGCCGTCACGGTAACGCTTGAACAAAGCCCGTCTATGCCATCGGTAAAATTCACGGCATTGACGGTTGCATAAATGATAACAATTCCGAAAATCCAATGAAAAAGGCCGATTTCCGTTACACCGACAAAAGGTATAAGCATATACGGCCTACCGTCCGCACACATATAAAGTCCCAAAAGATATGCAACACACACCAAAAGCTGTGCTATTGTCTTTTGCTTTATGTTAAGTCCCAAATTCCGTTTTCTGACGATTTTAATATAATCATCCGTAAAACCGATAAGCCCGAACGAAAGAGCCATGAGCAAACCGCTCCACAGCTTTGTTTGCATTGTTGATTCCACAATGCTTCCCGAAGCAACAATGTTGCCACCCATAAGCCTATCCGTCACAACGGTTATAACTATTGCCGCAACCGTACCTATAATAATCATCAAGCCACCCATTGTGGGAGTACCTTGCTTGCTTTTATGCCACTTCGGACCGATATCGAGAATAGTTTGCCCGAATTTCAGCTTTCTAAGCCACGGAATCATGGCAAATCCGAGACCGACGGTAACCGCAAATGCCGCCACTCCCGCAAGACCTACAGCCGCCAAATTATTCATACCGTTTCTCCTTGCCACTATTTTTCCAGTGAAGAATATACAGAATAAATAACATCCTCAAGTTTCATGCCTCTGCTTGCCTTAAACAGTACCGCATCGTGTTCTTTCAGCTCACGGATAAGAAAATCCGAAAGCTCCTCCTTATTATCAAACGCTTTTACGAACGGCACTCCGTTGTCCTTTGCACCTTTCGCTGTAAGGTGCGAACGTTCACCGTAGGTCAGCACAGTATCAATGCCGTTTTCGGCCGCTCGTTTGCCTACCTCGTAATGTGCTTTTTCGCTGACTTCGCCAAGCTCGAGCATATCTCCCGTAACGGCTATTCGTCTGTTAGCTTTCATCGCTCCGAGAACAGAGAGTGCCGCAGCTTGAGAATCGGGGCTTGCATTATAACAATCTTCTATAAATGTAATCCCGCATTTTTTTACTATTCTCTGCCGCATTCCCGACGGAACATAGTTTTTAAGTGCTTCAAGTGCATCTCGCATTTCAATTCCGAAGCATCCGCCCGCAGCGCAGGCGGCAAGGGCGTTATATACATTGTGTTTTCCCGTAAAAGGAAGCTGTGTGCGTATGCTTTCGCCGTTTGCCGTCACCGTAAATTCAAGGCTACCGTCGGTCATAACAACATCACTTGCTTTATACTCGCAGGACGGTTTTTCCGTTGCGTAAAAAATCACACGGCGCTCTCCTGCCCTCACCGAGCCGAGCATATCGTTATCGGCGTTGAGAATAAGCGGTGCATCGGATTCCATTCCTTCAAGAATTTCAAGCTTTGCACGTAATATTCCCTCACGCGTTCCGAGCTTTTCAATGTGAGAAACGCCGATATTGGTAATTATTGCCGCATCGGGGCGTACAATATTCGTCATTGAAGATATTTCTCCGAAGCCGCTCATACCCATTTCAATAACCGCCGCTTCAAAACAGTCATCGAGACGGAAAAGAGTAAGCGGAACGCCTATTTCATTGTTGAGATTCCCTTCGTTTTTCAGTGTATTGTACTTTGCCGACATAACGGCATGAACCATATCCTTTGTTGTTGTCTTGCCGACACTACCCGTAATTCCTATAAAGGGAATTTTAAAGAGACTTCTGTAATAACCGGCAAGATCAAGCAACGCTCTGCGTGTACTGCCTACAAGTATTTGCCTGTCGCCGAGTCCGCAATCCTTTTCGCATATGACCGCGCCCGCACCGCTTTCAAGCGCTTTTGCCGCATAATCATGACCGTCGAATTTTTCACCGCGAAGTGCGATAAAAATACAACCGTGCGTAATTTTTCTTGTATCCGTGCAAACGTCGACGAATCTGCCTTCAAGTGCGGACACGGAATTTACGGCTTTTGCCGCTTCTTTGTATGTCAGAGGTCTCATTTTCAGCCACCTGCTTTTTCTTTTAACAGTTCTGCGACAATTTCCCGCTCATCATAATGGATTTTTCCCTGTGCGAGAATTTGATACGTCTCGTGTCCCTTGCCTGCAAGAATGATAACATCATCCGCTTTCGCAAGAGAAATCGCCTTTGCAATAGCCTTTGTTCTGTCGGGCTCAACAACGATTTTCGCGCCGTGTCTCACAATGCCCTGCGTAATATCTTCTATTATCGCTTCGGGGTCCTCGCTTCTCGGATTATCAGACGTTATCACCGCAACATCGGCAAGCCGCGATGCGATTTCGCCCATGAGAGGCCGTTTTGTCTTATCTCTGTCGCCTCCGCATCCGAAAACGCATATGACTTTGCCTTTTGCTATATTCAAAGCACTCTGCAATACGTTTTCAAGCCCATCGGGTGTGTGCGCATAATCAATGATTATCGAAAACGGCGTATCGGCTTTTATAAGTTCCATTCTTCCGGGGACTCCGTTACATCCCGAAAGAGCATCGAGAACCTCTCTGAAGCCGTAGCCCAGCTCAATAAGGCAGACCGCCGCACCCATTGAATTATATACCGAAAATTCACCCGGAACGGCAAATTCCACTCTGCCGATATCACTGTTGCTGACAAGCTCGTATTTAACTCCGCTCGCCGAAACACGAATATTTTTTGCCGAGTAATCGCAGGCATCTCCCTTTGCGGAAAACGTCACCTTGCGACAGTCGGTATTCCGCATCATATATTCAGCCGCCTCGTCATCAATGTTGACTATTGCAAGCTCGGAATTCTCAAAGAGTAAATGCTTTGCCGCCGCATAATTTTCAAAATTTCCGTGATAATCCAAATGGTCTCGGGTGAGATTTGTAAAAACAGCCGCCTTAAAACGAATGCCCTCAACCCTTTTTTGGTCAAGCGCCTGTGAAGAAACCTCCATAACGCAAGCACGGCATCCCGATTCCGCCATTTCCGCAAAAAGCCCGAAGAGTTCATAGGGATCCGGCGTAGTCAATGAGGCGGAATATTCTTTGTCTCCCGTCATGTTTTTTACCGTGCCTATCATACCCGTTTTTACTCCGAGATTTTCAAGCACAGAATGAATTATAAAACAAGATGTGGTTTTTCCGTTTGTTCCCGTTATGCCAATAATATCAAGTTTTTTTTCGGGATGTGAATAAAACGCCGCACAAAGTCTCGTGTATGCCGCTCTTGTGTTCTCAACAAGGAGCTGTCCCCGAAGCCCCATGTCTTTTTCCACCACAACGGCCGCCGCACCGTTTTCCATTGCCTGCGCCGCTTTGGTGTGCCCGTCAAAATGCTTTCCGACAATGCAAACGAAAATGCAGCCCTCACATACCTTTTCGGAGTTATCCGTTATAAATGTTATATCTCTCTCCTCGGGCAGAGCGGTAATTCCGAGCTCTGCGGCAAGTAAACTGAGCTTCATCTTTTTCCTCCCTGCGGCTTAATCCGCATAATCATTAACGCCCGTGTTCGATTTGAAATACACGGTCACTGTTTTACCGTATTCCGTTTCCGTGCCCGCTTCAATACTCTGTCCGTACGAAACAAGCTCTCCCGCATTAAGTGCATTTCCGGATATTTTGACATTCAACCCGTACTCATGCGCTTTCCTGTTTACCTGTGTCATGGTAAGCCCATCAAAATTCGGAACCGTTGCGGTAAGCCTGTCGGCATCATATTGCGTATAAAGCACTATTATACCGTCCTGCGGCAATGTTTGATTGTATGACGGCATTTGGCTTATTACCTTGTCTCCGTCCCCTACGGTTTTTACCGAGAAGCCCTCGTTTTCGAGCAATGCAACCGCATCGTCAACCATGCTTCCCACAAGATTAGGAGCGTTTGTATCGAGCAACTTCATTTCGCTGTCGGTATATTGTCTCTCAACGCCCATGTATTCAAGCGATTTTTCGATAACCTGTGCGGCAACGGGGGTGCAAATCTGTCCGCCGTTTATCTGTCCCACGGGATCATCTACTATTATCAAAACCGCAATTTCCGGATCATCCGCCGGAGCAAAGCATCCGAAAGAGGCAACATAGTGTCCCGGTTTGTCAAGCTTTTGCGACGTACCCGTTTTGCCCGCTACCCTATAGCCCGCGACATAGGCGTTTTTACCTGTTCCGCTTGTGACAACCTGTTCCATCATACCCGCAACGGTATCGGCAGTCTGTTCGGAAATAACCTGCCGCCTGACCGTCGGTTTCGTTTCGCTGATAACATTTCCGTTTGCATCAAGCTGTTTTGCGACAACATAGGGTGTCATCAACTTTCCGCCGTTTGCTATTGCGCTTATCGCTGTTATCATTTGTATCGGCGTTATCTGGAACGACTGACCGAAAGATGAGCTCGAAAGTTCAACGATTCCCATAGATTCAAGAGTATGATAGTTTACTCCGGCCTTCGGTACCGTTTCGGCGGGCAAATCTATTCCTGTTTTTTCCGTAAAGCCGAACGCTTCAAAGTATTCGCAAAATTTCTCCGCACCGAGCTTTTGTCCTATGGTTATAAAAAACGGATTGCAGGAATTCATCAGTCCGTGCGTTAAATCCTGAGTGCCGTGACCGGTTCTCTTGTGGCATTTTATTGTTCTGTCCGCCACTTGTATTTTTCCCGTACAGGTGTAACTCATTTCGGGCGTTACGACATTTTCTTCGAGAGCCGCCGCTGCCGTAATTATTTTGAACACCGAACCCGGATCATATATATCGCTTGTTATAAAGTTACGCCATTTTTTGAAAAGCAGATTGTTTCTGATTGCTTTTCGGCGTGCCGCAGCACGTTCTTCCTCGGTAGCATATTTTTCGTTTATTTCTTTTTTTACACTACCGTCAAGCTCCTCGGTGTCTTCTTTTTCACCCTCGGAAGCAATAAATTCATTTTCCTCGTCGCTCATATGCTGTGGATTGTTTAAATCATAATCCTCTATACAAGCCATTGCAAGAATCGCACCCGTGTTGACGTTCATAACAACGCCGTACGCACCTGCGCCCTTGCTGTCCTTATAAACCTGCTCAAGACTGTCCGTCAAATATCTTTGTATTACCTCATCTAAAGTCAGCTCAAGACTCGTTCCGTCAACGGCATCGTACACACTCTCATACTGATCGTCCATTGCACCGCTTTTTCCGTTGAGTGCCTTAACGATTCTGCCCGGCGTACCGGTAAGGACATCATTATATTTCAGTTCAAGTCCCGAACGTCCTATATCGTCATCGCCCGTAAAGCCGATAACGCATGCGGCAAGCTCACCGTATGGATAATACCTTTTAACATCGGGGTCAATTCCGATTGCCGTAGAATAACGGAAACGCTGTTCCTCACCGTCGACCGTTTTGGAAAACCAAGGTTCTTTGCCTTCAACGTACTTATTTTCGTTGTCCTCAACCTTTACGCCGTTGATAAGTTCGGAAATCGTTTCCTTTTCGGCAAGCTCGATTCTGCGTTTTATCACAAGATAATTGTATTTCGTTTTCGCCGCTTTATCCGCTATTTCCTGCTCGTCAACACCCGTCAGTTCCGAAAGCTTTTTACACACCGCCGCACAAAAATCGGCATCTGTCAGCTTGCTCGGATTGATATAGACCTTCCAAACCGAAGCACTTTGCGCAAGTACGGTTCCGTTTGTATCGTAAATCACGCCTCTCGCCGCAGATATTTCGGTGTCCCGAAGCTGATTTTGTTCCGCCTTGCTTTTATATTTTTCGCTGTCAACCGTTTGTATTTTGGCAAGATTGACGGTGCTGAGCAAAAAAGGAAATATAAGAATTATAATGAACACGGCAAGAGCACGCTTGCCAAAGGAGCCTTTATTCGATTTTCCGCTCATTTTCATCCGCCCTTTCCGTACTTATCACGCTCAAATCAAGTTTAAGGTAGCCGCCTCCGATGCATCCGAACTTACAAGGCAAAAATGCAGGCAATCATGTCGGATCGGCAAGTATTTTAACGCGGCAGTCTCTCCGTTTATCCGAAACAAATCGGGTTGTGTTGTTTCGGTTGCGGCTAAAATAAACGCCGCCTCCGAAAAGCAAAATGCCGAGGTCAGCCCACGGCATTATAATACTGCGGGAAAACCTTTCGGTACGCTTAAATTGAGACAGCCTTAACTGCAATATTCTTTTATTGCTCACAGGAACGTTACTATCGTCTTTATGTTCCACACTTAATATTTTTATCTCAATCATATTGTCATTTTTTCATCTTTCAGACAAAAACCTTTCTTTCTGTTCGGCAAATCACAACACATATTCATACAGTTCATAATTCGTCCATCCGGTATCCTCATAATACATTTGTAACGTATCCATATACCTAAAACCCATATGTGTATAAAGTTTTTCCGCCGGAAGATTGCCTTTGAGCACATCCAATCTAATTGCTTTCCGATGGCTGTCAGTCGCAATTTCAAATACTTTTTTCACCATTAGTTTAGCATATCCTTTTCCGCTGTAAGCAGGATGGATACCGAGCGCATGTATCACCATAATTTCGTTTTCCGCCGCTTCGGTCTGCCAATGAGCTTTCTTATATCCGTCATTACATTGATGATTCAACACCATCGACGCAATAATCTTATCATTCTCTAAGCCTACATACAGTTCTCCGTCAGCAATAGATTCTTGCAAAAATTCGGGAGAAGGGTACACATCCTTTTTCCATCCTATGTTATATAAGGAGTCCTGCATTCCGTCAATCAGAGAATGGTAAAAATCTCTGACAGCAGCATACTGATTCTCGCTTGCCTTAACAATATTCATCTTAATCCCTCGAAAATCGTTTTACAGTCAGCCGTTCTTAGCCGCAACCGACACATCCTATTTTTCCGAACGCCTTGTATCTAAACACAAACGCTGTGCGTTCGGTTATGATGTCCTTTGAATCCTTTTACACAAATATATGCCGTTTTACCTGCGGCATATGCCAAAATACTCGTCGCGGCTTTAAGATGAAGCTATCAAATCACTTGCCGGCTTCGGTTTGCCTGCTGTCCTTAACTTCTTTGCCGTTTGCCACTACCACTCTGTCCTCATCGTCTCTGTCGGAAAAATAATGTATTTGATATCTTTCAAGCTTGCACATACCGAGCTGAGAAACAGCAAACGCTTCAACTTTTTCTCTCGAAAATTCCGAGCTGACTTTCATTGAAAGTCTTATATTTTCGCTTTCCGCAACGGAAATCGCATTCTTCAGTCGAGCCGTTTCGCTTGTAAGGCTTTCGAGGCTTATCCTCATTGCTATTATTCCGCCGAAAAGTCCCAGAAGTACAGCCGCCGCCGCAAACACGGCAAGGAGTTTTTTAACATCCGTTTTCGGCTGTGATTTTGTTTGCGTTGCTTTTTTAACCGCAGGCCTTACCTGCCGTTGCGGAGCAAGCTCCGTCGCTTCCTCAAACAGTGAAAGGTCATAAGCCTCACTGCGATTGTATTCCGTCATCCTTCTCCCTCTCTTTTACCGTTCCCGTCCGCACTTCTACAGCTTTTCCGCAGTTCTGAGCCGCGCACTGCGGCTTCTCGGATTTTCGGACACTTCCGCTTCACTCGGTGCGACCGCCTTAAACACCTTCGCCGACGGCTTTCTGCCGCACACGCAAACAGGAAATGTTCTCGGGCATATACAACCCTTTGCAAGCGGTGCTAAGCTCTGCTTCACCGTTCTGTCCTCCAACGAATGGAACGTTATTATACTCACTCTGCCGCCCGTCGCAAGGCTGTCGAACATATCCGTAACCGCCTGCGACAAGCCGTCAATCTCGCCGTTTATGTAAATTCTTATTGCTTGAAAAGTTTTTCTTGCGGGATGCCCGTCTCGCTTTGCGGCGGCAGGCATAGCCGATTTGATAATATCCGCAAGTTCAAGCGTTGTTTCTATCTTCTTTTGTTCTCTCGCACGAACGATCGCTTTGGATATTGACGGCGCGAATTTTTCCTCTCCGTACTCGTAAATTATCCTTTGAAGTTCCTGCTGAGAAAGTGTATTCACCGCATCTGCGGCGCTCTTCCCCTCAAGGCTCATTCTCATATCAAGCGGTGCATCGTTGTGAAACGAAAAGCCTCTTGACGGCTCATCAAGCTGATGCGAACTGACTCCGAGATCCGCAAGCACTCCGTTTACCTGTGAAATACCGAGAGTCGAAAGAATTTCTTTAATATTGAAAAAATTATTATGAACAACCGTAACTCGGGAATCGCCGAAAAATCTTTTTTTCAGCGTTTCGATAGCCTGTGGGTCTCTGTCAACGGCAATAAGCCTGCCGCTGTCGAGATGGCGGAGAATTTCCGAAGAATGTCCGCCGCCTCCTGCAGTGCAGTCAACATATATCCCTTTCGGGTCTATGTTGAGCGATTCTATCGTTTCATTGAAGAGCACGGGTATATGATGAAATTCACTCGGCATCATACTCTTTTCACTCCCTTGGGCGAAAGGGTGATTCTCGACTTATCGCCGCTGAAGG
>CAYNUD010000015.1:0-21289 GCA_964400315.1 uncultured Clostridium sp.
GCAAGAAGGTAAACATTCCTTCATATCTTATCAAGGCAGGCGATGAGGTTGCCATCAAAGATAAGAGCAAGGATAGCGACAAGATTAAGGATACCCTTGAGGCAAATGCGGCTCGTCCCGTTCCTCAGTGGCTTGATCTCAACAGAGAAGCACTCAGCGCAAAGGTACTTGCACTGCCCACACGTGAGCAGATCATGGTTCCCGTTGAAGAGCATCTTATCGTTGAGCTTTATTCTAAGTAATATCCGCCGTTTGATTTGCCCGAAAGGGCAGTCAACGGGGTGTTACACGGAATGCCCCGCTGTGACAGCGTTTTTGAATGCATTTTTATTTGTGCGGGAAGCATTGCTTTCCTGCCTTGCTTAAAAGGAGGGTTTTTAAATGATTGGTATCGAAAAGCCCAGAATAGATACTGCCGAGATTTCTCCCGACGGAAAATACGGTCGCTTTGTTGTTGAACCGCTCGAAAGAGGTTACGGAACGACTTTAGGCAACAGCCTTCGTCGTGTTCTGCTTTCTTCGCTTCCCGGTTACGCAATTACCTCCGTTAAGATTGACGGAATTTTGCATGAGTTCAGCACCATTCCCGGCGTAAAAGAGGATGTTACCGAGATTGTTCTCAATCTGAAGAATGTCATTCTCAAGATTCACGGGGACGGTCCCAAGACGATCTATATCGACGCAAACGGCGACGACGAGATTACCGCCGGCAGCATCAAAACCGATTCAGAGGTTGAAATTCTCAACCCCGAGCTTCACATTGCAACTCTCAACTCCGACGCACATGTAAGCATGGAGCTTACCTGCGACAAGGGCAGAGGCTATGTCTCCGCCGAGAGAAACAAGCAGATGATGCAGCCCGTTATCGGAGTTATCGCAATTGACTCCATCTATACTCCCGTATTAAAGGTTAACTACACAGTCGAAAACACCCGTGTAGGTCAGATTACCGACTTTGATAAGCTGACTCTTGAGGTGTGGACTAACGGAACCATCAATGCGATGGAAGCCGTTTCTCTCGGTGCCAAGATCCTCAACGAACATCTCAACCTCTTCGGAGACCTTTCCGGTGAGGCGTATGATACGGAGGTCATGGTCGTTAAGAGCGACAGCGGCAAGGAAAAAGTTCTGGAGATGACCATTGAGGAGCTTGACCTTTCTGTACGTTCCTTCAACTGCTTGAAGAGAGCACAGATAAATACGGTTGAAGATTTGATCAACAGAACCGAGGAAGATATGATGAAAGTTCGTAACCTCGGTAGAAAGTCCCTTGACGAAGTTGTTGCAAAGCTTAACTCGCTTGGCTTCGATCTTCGCAGAGACGAAGAATGACCCATTAAACGGCAAAGGAGTGTGAACTAAATGCCCGGTACCAGAAAGCTCGGCAGAGCAAGCGACCATCGTAAGTCGATGCTCAGAGGCCTTGTTACCTATCTTTTGGAAAACGGCAGAATTGAGACCACCGTTACAAGGGCTCAGGAAGTTCGCGCAATGGCTGAGAAAATGATCACCATTGCAAAGGACGATTCTCTTCACTCAAAGCGCAAGGTTATGGCGTATGTCACCAAAGAAGACGTTGTAAAGAAGCTCTTTGACGAGATTGCCCCCAAATATAAGGATGTTAACGGCGGCTACTGCCGCATAATCAAGACCGGTCCCCGTAGAGGCGATGCAGCCGAAATGGCTATCATCGAGCTGGTTTGATTAACTTAACCGAATAATTTTTACGAGCTGCCGCAAGAAATTGCGGCGGCTTTTTTCATATGGATACGCCGAAATAATTACCGAGCAAATCGGGTTCGAATACGTCTGTTGCGTATTCAAATAAGGGTTGCGTGCGAATTGATTTAATGATATAATAAAATATATAAAGCGTGGAGGTGACGGAAATGCCGAAAATGAAATACCCGAGGGCGGGCAGTGCGGAGATGACGGCATTTGCGGCTGATTTTTTTTCACGTTATGATTATCCCGAGGATGCCGTAAATGAATTTATGCGGCTTTTGCACAGGTTTGAAAGAGAAAGGACATTTGCGAATACAATAGCCGAAAAGGTTGAAAAATATATGTTTTTCATCGACGCAGGCATTGAGGAGACATTAATCTCACTTGCCGAAGTTGCGGAAAATTACGGCGAAAACGAATATACGCTTGATTTTGTCTTTCTTATTTGCTGTTTGCCCGTGCTTAAAAACCGATATTCTCAAAACGGAATTTCCGAAGATGTTTTTTATGCAACCTGTGATGATTTACGCTGTAAAAACGCCGAATGTATGGAATGCAAAGGGGTAGCGGGCACTTTCGTGGCAAGCTGGTATCACGGAATACTTGCAATGCGGATTTTCATGCTCGGCAGATTTGAGTATGAAGTTTGCGAATATTCCGACGGTGAAGAATACAAAACCGCCTGCGGTAAGGTGCTTCGCAAGGGAAGTCCGATGCTGAATCTTCATGTTCCATCCTCCGGAATATCGCTTACCGATGAGTGCAGGTACGATTCCTACAAGCTTGCGTACAAGTTTTTCGCCGATTTATTTCCCGACGGTAAGGCTGTTTTCTGTTGTAATTCATGGCTTCTTTTTCCCGCAAACAAAGAATTTCTGCCCGACGGAATGAATATACGCCGTTTTATGGATGACTTTGAAACGGTGTCATATAAAATATGGGAACCGCTCAACGATTTATGGCGGATTTTCGGCAGATATGCCGATTGCAGTCCCGATGAGCTTCCGACCGATACCGTTTTGCGAAAAGCGTATGCGCAAAGACTGTGCGGCGGCGGAACGCTCGGAAAGGGCTTCGGATATATAGTTTTTGACGGTAAAAAAATACTCGGAAAGGATGATGCTTCATGCGTAAGGTAATCAACATTAATGCGGAATGGGAGTTTATAAGAGAGGGAATTGCCGAAAATGTCAACTTGCCGCATACATGGAACGGCGTTGACGGTCAGGGCGGTGCGGAAAGCTATTATCGAGGCAGGTGTGTTTACAAAAGAACGCTCCCCGAATGTAAGGGCAGGAGCTTCATTGAGGTTACGGGTGCGAATACCGTTTGCGAGGTTTTCGTTAACGGCGCATATGTCGGAAAGCACATTAACGGTTATTCGATGTTCCGCTTTGAAATAACGGAATACCTCAAAAACGGCGCCAACGTGATTGAGCTTGCCGTGGATAACAGCGCAGATGAGCTTCTCTATCCTCAGATGGCGGATTTTACCTTCTACGGCGGTTTATACCGAGATGTAAATTTGATTACGGATGTTGCGGAAACGAATTTTGCTCTGCTTGATAAGAGCCTTTGCGGTGTATATATCACTCCGAAAGCGGATGGCAGGGTGTATGTCAAGAGCACACCGGAGGGCAATACCTTCGGATGTGAAAAGGAGTTTACCGTCACCGATGCAAGCGGCAAAACGGTTGCCTGTGTTTCGGTTCCCGCAGATAAAGCAGAAGCGCGGCTTGACATTACCGAACCTGTGCTTTGGAACGGAATGAAAAACCCGTATCTTTATACTCTCACGGCAAAGCTTATTAAGGACGGAGAGGTTATCGACTGCGTGAGCGACCGTTTCGGCTTGAGAGATATTCGTTTTGACTGCAATGAGGGCTTCTTTCTCAACGGCGAGTATTTAAAGCTTAAAGGCGTTTCGAGACATCAGGACAGAGAAAACATCGGCAACGCTCTCACAATAAAGGAGCATGTCGAAGATATTGCGATAATAAAAGAAATAGGTGCAAATTCCATTCGTCTTGCACACTATCAGCACGACGAAAAGTTTTACGACCTTTGTGACGAAGAGGGCTTTGTCGTGTGGGCGGAAATTCCCGTCATTTCTAAGTTTTCCAAGAAAAAGCAGGCTCAGGCACGTCTCATGCTTGAAGAACTGATAAAGCAGAATTACAACCACCCGAGCATTTTCTGCTGGAGCATCGAGAACGAAATTTCAATAGCGGGCTCGGCTCCGTCGCTTATCGCGGGCATCACCGAGCTTAACAATATCGCTCACAAGCTTGACCCGACACGTCCGACGGCGAGCGCACAGGTTGCATTCAGCCCGATAAGCTCAAAGTTGAATGACATAACCGATATTTTGGGCTATAATCAGTATTTCGGCTGGTATGTTCAGACTGTTGACGAGATTGATAATTGGCTTGACCGTTTCCGTGCGGAAAGGCCGACGGCGAAGCTTTGCCTTTCGGAGTACGGCGCGGAGGGTGTAACAACGCTTCATTCGGCACAACCGATACAGGGCGACTATTCCGAAGAATATCAGGCTCTTTACCATGAGCACTATATTAAGGCGATAAATGAGCGCGATTGGCTTTGGGGCTCATATGTGTGGAATATGTTTGATTTCGGCTCTGCAATGAGAAACGAGGGTGGAGTCAGAGGCAGAAACAACAAGGGTCTTGTCACAATCGACAGAAAAATCAAAAAAGATTCGTTTTATGTTTATAAAGCATA
Source organism: uncultured Clostridium sp. (assembly GCA_964400315.1). GTDB lineage: Bacteria > Bacillota > Clostridia > Oscillospirales > Acutalibacteraceae > CAG-177. The sequence continues at coordinate 4,468 of CAYNUD010000015.1, forward strand.
TTGGGCGGAGGATAAATTCGTTCATGTTGCGGGCGAACGCTTCGTAATACGTCCCGTAGGCGAACAAAAAATCAAAGTATATTCGAATTGCGATGAAGTCGAGCTTGAAGTTTGCGACGAAAAGCAGAGCAAGGTGGGTAGCCACGTCTTTGAATTTGATGTAATGCTGAAAGAGGGAGAAAATGTAATAACCGCCCGTGCCGACGGCTGTGAGCATACGATAACCGTTATAGGGAGCGAAACGCCGGAGATGTCATATTCGCTCGGTGAGGCAGGCTCAACGTTTGTGCGTAATTGGTTCTCCGCAAGCGACGACATTGACCCCGACAGGCTTTCTCTAAACGACACTCTCGGTGATATACTTTTCAATCCCGAAGTCGAAAAGCTTATTAAAAATCATCTCGGTAGGGAGCTTAATTCCCCGATACTAAAACCCATAGGCAAGTTGCCGTTAAAGCACATTGCGGCACTTGCATCACGCACGAAAAGCGGAAAATCCTATGTTTCTTTGGCAAATCAATTTCTGCAAACGATAGAAAAGGAGGAAACAAACGATGGAAAATAAAAAGTCGAAGCCTGTTGGAATGAAGGATTACTTCGGCTATGCAATGGGCGATTTCGGTTGCAATATGTGCTTTGCGCTGATAACGAATTACATGATGCTTTTCTACACGCAGTATATCGGTGTTTCCCTCGGCGATTGGGCGTGGATAATCATTGTCGGCAAGGTTTGGGATGCAATAAACGACGTGATAATCGGCAACATGGTCGATAATATGCAGATAAGCAAAAAGAGCAAGTTCAAGCCGTGGATAGTCATGGGCGGAGCGGCATTGATTGTCTGCACGACGCTTACATTTATGCCGCTCACCGAAGCAAGTTACCGCTTTAAGGTGATCTATTGCCTTTTGGCGTATTGCATATGGTCTGTTGCGTATACGCTTGCGAACGTCCCCTACGGTGCGCTTCATTCGAGCATAACGGATGAACCCGACAAGAGAACCAACCTTTCTACATTTCGCAGTATAGGAGCGGGTCTTGCTCAGGCACCCCTCATGCTTCTCCCCCTTGTAGTCTATGATAACGACAATAACCTCAAGGGCAAAACGATGTTTTGGATAGCTCTTTTCTGCTCTGTTGTCGGTTTTGTGGGATTTTTACTTGTAAAATTCCTTGTAACGGAGCGAGTTGTTATAGAAAAAAAGAAAGAAAAAGCAAACTATTTTGCCACAATAAAAGGTTTCTTCTCAAATATACCCATGCTTGCGCTGACAATAGTTTCTTTTGTTCAAGTCGTTTGCTTCATGTCAATGCAGTCGGTAAATAACATCATATTCCAAAGCTATTTTCATAACACGAAAATTCTGACCGTCGTTAATATTGTTGCTTATTTGCCCATGGTACTGATAATGCCGTTCATCGGAAAAATCACAAGAAAGATAGGCAAGAAAAAATTTATTGTCTTTTCTTCAGCGATAAGTACGGTTGCAGGTGTTGTTGTGCTGCTTCTGCCGCTCGACCCCGCCGCAAAATCCTCCGTACCGCTTTGGATAGCCGGTCTTATGCTTCTCTATTTAAGCAATGCCGTCTTTAACGTTATCGTTTGGGCAATGGTTGTCGACTGCATCGACTGGCAATATCTGAAAACAGGCAAGAGAGAAGAAGGCTCGACATATGCGTTGTATTCTTTCTTCCGCAAGTTGGCTCAGGGCGCAGGCTCGGCAATTTCCGCTCTTGCACTTGCCGCATGCGGATATGTCGAGGAGCTCGGTGCGGCGCAGACTGCTCAAACGGCGCTGAATGTCAAGAATATGTATCTTATCGTGATGACGGTGGGCGTTGTAATCAGTTTGCTTGTAACGCAGTTTATGTATAATGTTCCCGCACAGACAGGCAGTGCGGAATAATGGGTATGCCTTATGTCTAAATTTACGAAGAATGCAATAATCGAAGCGTTCGGCAGATTGCTCGAAACCAGAAGTATAGAAAAAATAACGGTTAAGGATATTGTGGAAGAATGCGGCGTGAACCGCAAAACGTTTTATTATTATTTTAAGGACATTTACGACCTGACCGAATACGTCTTCCGCGTTTCGCTCGAAGAATTTGCCGAAAAAAGCCGCAATGAAGAGGATATCGAAAAGCTCGTCAATGAGTTTTTCGAAGGCGTTTATAAAAACAGGCGCATAGTGATGCATGTTTTCAACACATCGGACAGAGCGGTTTTCGAGGGATACATATATAAAGTATTTAACACACTGCTTCTCGGTGCGATAAAAGAAAAAACATCCGGATACAGTATTGCCGATGAAGATATCGAGCTTATTTCCGAAATGTATTCGACAATTTTTATCGGCTCGCTTTCGCGTTGGTTGCAAAGCGGAATGAAGCACGATGTTAACGAAAAAATCAGAAGAAGCTGTACCGTTATTCGGGGCACACTCGAGCTGATGCTGAAAAACTCAATGCAGAATAATAATTAGCAATTGAGAGCTCACCTCAGCCCTCTTTAGGCAAGGGAGGCAGAACCCCCGCCACCGATATCGGTGTACCGCCGCAAAAAAATCGGACAAAGATTCCGCTGTGGGTAAAATCTTCCCACAGCGGTTTTTGTGTCCGTTTATTTTCGGTAAAAAGGTGCGTATAATATAGCCATAACATGAGGACACGGGAGAAAAGTATGAGGCTTGTAAAATACTCAAAGTGGACATATTGCGGAGTCTGCGTTCTGTTTATAGCAATGGGCGTAGCGCTTACCGTTTATCCGACAATGTCGGTTAAGGTTATGAGTTATATCTTCGGCGCAGTAGCTTTGGCGTTTGGGATAATAAAAATGGTCGGATATTTTTCCGATGACTTGTACGGACTGGTTTTTCAATTTGATTTGGCACTCGGCTTGTTTTCGAGCGTGTTGGGAATCCTTTTTCTGCTTCGCCCGAAATGGCTTGTGACCGCACTCCCGCTGGCATTCGGAGTTTTCGTGCTTATCAACAGTCTGTTTTCGGTGCAGAGTGCGGTCGATGCCAAAAAATTCGGGCTTCGTAAGTGGTGGCTCATGCTTGTGCTTTCGCTCGTAGCCGCCATTGCGGGACTCGTGCTGATATTTGAACCCGAAAAGAGCGGAATAATTTGGGTCGTGATAACGGGAATATCGTTCATCATTTCCGGAACGGAAAAGCTTGTTGTTGCGATTTTTGCAATCCGCACGCCGAAAAAACGCACGGGATTTTCCCCGATAAACGTTGAATATACGGAAGTTACCGAAGAGGAGGAGTAAAAATGAATACCGAAAGGCTGACTTTTTCAAAACTCGTTTGGATTTTTGCGGTTTGCTGCGTGGTCGGTTTTACGGTCGAAACCCTATGGTGCTATTTCAGACACGGATACATCGAAAGCCGTAAATCGCTTGTATACGGGCCTCTCAGCGTTGCCTACGGAATGGGCGGCGTACTGCTCACACTTGTTCTCAACCATATGCGAGATGCGGCAGGTTGGCAGGTTTTCCTTGCGGCATTTCTTGTCGGCACGGCGGCGGAATACATTTGCTCGCTGGGTCAGGAAATCGTTTTCGGTTCGGTTGCGTGGGACTACAGCTCCTTGCCACTTAACATAAACGGCAGAGTTTGTTTGCTTTATTCGCTTTTCTGGGGCGTACTTGGCCTCGGTTGGGTGAAACTCGTTTTTCCGCTTGTCGATAAAGCGGCGGCGGCAATGCCCGCAACGCTCGATACCGTGCTCGTTTGGGCATTCGTGGCGTTCTTTGCGTTTGACAGCGTGCTTTCGGCAGGCGCGGCGCTGAGAATGAATGAACGCGAAAAAGGCAAGCCTGCCGAAAACAGGATAGAGGTTTTTCTTGACAACCGTTTCCCCGACGAGAGAATGCATAAGATATATGCAAATTCCCGCGACGTGGAAAAATAAATTTACCGTTCCCTTTTTCTCATGTGTCCATATAGGGAAAACGGCGGCTCGGCTTTTTTGCCTGCCGCCGTTTTTCCGTTGTTATCTTAAATAAAGAACCCCCGACACATCGGTTGCGGCCAAAGAATTAAAGCAGTTTTCTGTTGTGAATCATTGTATATGAGAATTTCTCTCAAGCAAAAAGTAATGGGCTCGGTGCGGTGCCGAGCCCATTCGTAAACATCCGGATATTTAATTTTGTAAAACCTTTCGGTTGAATTTTATTACGCACAGCGAGTAAATATATGAGGTCGTTATTTATGATATTTTCCGCCGTTTGATATCATGAACGAACGGTATATTTGTTCCAACAGCATAACTCTTGCAAGCTGATGCGGAAACGTCATAGGGCTCATGGAGAGTCTGAGCTTCGATGCGGCCTTTACTTCGGGAGCAAGCCCGTGAGAGCCGCCGATAATAAAGCACAGGCTTCCGAAACCGGTTACGGCACAACGCTCTATTTCTTTTGCAAGTTCCGGAGACGAAAGCTCCTTGCCCTCTATGCACAGAGTGAATACGGCATCGCCCTGCTTTATGCAGGAAAGAATCCGTTTGCCCTCATCGGCAAGAGCTGCGGAAATAAGGGCGGGATTCGGTTCTTCGGGGAGCTTTGCGGGGGTTAACTCTGTGATTTTAAGGCGGCAGAAAGCCCCAAGCCGCTTTTCGTATTCGGCACACGCCATGCGGAGATAATCCTCCTTCAGCTTGCCGACGCATATGATGTTTATATTAAGCAAAATATCACTCCCGATTACATGCTGAAAAGTGCGATATGTACGGTCGACGGTTTGACGGAAGAACGGATTAAATCAAAATGTGATCATGGTGTTTCCGTTTCCGGCAACGCTGAGAAGATAATCGGAATTTTCCGCCGCTCCCGCAATGGCCAAAGAGGAACGGGTCGTTTCGTATGCGAGCGAGGGAAGGTTGTTTTCTTTGCTCAAATGTCCGAGAACAAGGCGCGTAGTGCCTGATTCGACAAGCTCTACGGCGGCACGGGCACAGCTCTCGTTTGAAAGATGTCCCCGATCGGAAAGAATACGCCGTTTGAGCATATAGGGATACGGACCGTTTTGAAGCATTCCGACATCGTGATTGGATTCGAGCAGAACAAGGTCGCTTCCCTTAATCGCCTGCATTACCGTCGGGGTTATCACGCCGATATCGGTTGCAACGGAAATACGCTTTGAGTCGTGTGTTGTGACGGTGAAGCCCGTGCTTTCACGGCAGTCATGCGGAGTACGGAACGGCTTTATGAGCATTCCCGCCGCCTGTGCGCCTTCCGGAGAAATTATTTCACAGCTCATTCCGTCACGCACGGCGCCGTATTCATACATACCTTCGAGCGTTCCCTCGGAGGCGTATATTTTTATGTTGTGTCTTGAAGCGAGAACGCGAACGCCGTTTATGTGGTCGGTGTGCTCGTGTGTTACGAAGATTGCTTTGATTTGCGATATATCGACACCGATATCCCGTAACGCCGTTTCGGTTTTTTTTGCGCTTACGCCGACATCAATGAGAATACCGCCGCTCGGAGAACCTATGTAGGTGCAGTTGCCGCTGCTGGAGGAAAAAAGAGAACAGAATCTTGCCATATGTACCTCATAAAAAGGGCTGTCTCCTTAGGAAACAGCCCATTGAATTTTTTAAATCAGCCTGCGTTTGATAGGCTGTCCGGCTCGGGACAATTAATACGCTTGATATCGGCGCCGAGACCGCTGAATTTTTCAACTACATTTTCATATCCTCTGTCGATATGCGAAATGTCTTCGATTTCCGTTGTGCCGCCTGCACTCAGTCCCGCAATAAGCATGGCCGCACCCGCTCTCAGGTCATCCGCTCTTACGGGAGCACCCTTGAGCTGCTCAACACCCTGAACCACGGCAATCTGACCGTCAACGCTTATTGAAGCGCCCATTCGGTTGAGCTGCTCGGCATAGCGGAAACGGTTTGACCAAATGCTTTCGGATATTATGCTTGTGCCGTGCGCAAGAGAGAGAAGCACCGCCATTTGAGGTTGCATATCCGTGGGAAAGCCGGGATGGGGCATTGTTTTGATATTGCATTTATCGGGTCTGCGGTCAAGAGAAACACGCACCGCATCGTCAAATTCTTCGATAAATGCACCGCATTCGATGAGCTTTGTGGAAATAGATTCCAAATGCTTCGGAATAACGTTTCTTATAAGAACGTTGCCCTTTGTTGCGGCGGCGGCAACCATGTAGGTGCCGGCTTCTATCTGGTCGGGGATTATCGAATAGGTACAGCCGTGAAGCTTGTCCGCACCTCGGATTTTGATAACATCCGTACCCGCGCCTCTTACGTCTGCTCCCATTGAGTTAAGGAAGTTTGCGAGGTCAACTATATGCGGCTCCTTTGCGGCGTTTTCGATTATGGTAAGTCCGCTTGCTTTAACTGCGGCAAGCATAATGTTTACCGTTGCGCCCACGGATGCCATGTCGAGATATATCGGTGAGCCGGTGAGTCTGTCGGCGGTTGCCTCGACTATTGCGTTATCCTCAATTGATACCGTCGCACCCAAAAGTTCAAACCCCTTGATATGCTGGTCAATGGGGCGCGGACCGAGATAACAGCCGCCGGGCATTGCAACTTTTGCTCTGCCGAATCTGCCCAAAAGAGCTCCGATGAAATAATAGGAGGCTCTTAAATGCTTTGTCATATCGTGCGAAATAACATAGGAATTTACGTTACGGGCATCAATTTCTATTGTATTGTTATTTATGAGCTTCACGCCCGCACCGATATTACGCAGGGTTTTCATCATGTAGCTGACATCGCTTATTGAAACGGGGAGGTTTTCAATAACGCAAATATCCTGAGAAAGAACGGCGGCGGGGATTATTGCAAGAGCGGCGTTTTTGGCACCGCTTATAGTGACCTCGCCGTGCAGAGGATTTCCGCCGTTGATAACTATTTTCTCCAATGGATTTCCTTCTTTCATTCCTTACTTACGGTTATATATAAACGGTTGTTGTAGTGTGCAAGTGTCATACGCAGTTATTATAACACTTTTTTATCTTTTTGAAAAGAGCAAAATGCAAAAATTATACTGTTTTTTTGTCTCAAAAGAGAAAATTGCCGTTTTTACGCGTTTTTTGCGCTTTCTTCGATATTATTATGCGTGATTTTTCACCGTGCATTTGATGAAAATTGTTTTCTCGGCGTGGGAATTATACGGAAGCAAGGGAAAAAACGGCTTTTTATCTTTTCGTTTTTTTGACGAACTCGAAGAGCGGACGAAAGACGAAATTTCAGCGGCAAAGAGTAATAATCCACAAAAAAATTGAGCCGATTTTGACGAAAAAGGCAAAAACATCTTTTCCGCGATAAAAAGATTCGGCAATCCGTTGACACATGAAAAAATTGTTTCTTTTGGTAGATTTCAATAAAATCAATGCGGAATTCATAATAAATTCAAAAAATATTTGAAAAAATCCGAAGATATCTATTGCAAAATGCCGCAGTATTGTGTAAAATGTATATGTCCCGATGGTCATTTTGTCTAAAATCACAAGGTTGTAAAAACTAATACAGTTAAGGGGTATTACTATGTCAAACAGAATTTTTCAGGGTCTTGTTCATCAGATGAGAGATGCGGTAGGCAGGACTCTGGGCGTGATTGACGAAACCGGAACAATTATTGCTTGCAGTGAGCTGAGCAAAATCGGTGAGGTTATCTCGACCGCCGCAGATGTTTTCTCGGATAACGAGCTTCATTACATCAACGGCTGCACCTTCTGCAATTTCGGTTCTCATATTCAAACGGAATATGCGGTGTTTGTTGAGGGTACGGACGAGCTTGCGGGAAGATTTGCCGCCGTATGCTGTGTTTCGCTTGAAAATTTGAAGCAGTATTATGAGGAAAAATTCGACAGAGGCAATTTCATCAAGAATGTTATTCTCGATAACATCCTGCCCGGAGACATTTATCTTAAATCAAGAGAGTTGCGTTTCAATTCGGAGGCAACGAGAGTCGTTCTTCTTATAAGAATAACCGACCACAACGATGCCGCCGTATTCGATGCCGTTCAAAATCTGTTTCCCGATAAAACGAAAGATTTTGTCATCAATATCAACGAACATGACATTGCCATTGTCAAGGAAGTTAAAAGCAATATAGAGCCCAAGGACCTTGAAAAGCTTGCACGCTCGATTTCGGATTCGCTGAGCACCGAGCTTTATACACATGTCCTTGTCGGCATAGGCACTACCATCGAGGGAGTAAAGGACCTTGCCCGCTCATTTAAGGAAGCGCAGATAGCACTTGAAGTAGGCAAAGTGTTCGATACCGAAAAAACAATCGTAAGCTATGATAATCTCGGCATTGCCCGTCTTATCTACCAGCTTCCCACCACTCTGTGCGATATGTTCCTCAGAGAGGTGTTCAAAAGAGGCTCAATAGAGAGCCTTGACCACGAAACTCTCTTCACCATTCAGCGTTTCTTTGAGAATAATCTCAATGTTTCCGAGACCTCAAGGAAGCTCTTTGTCCACAGAAACACTCTTGTTTACCGTCTTGAAAAGATAAAGAAGCTTACGGGTCTTGACTTGAGAGAATTTGATGATGCAATAGTGTTCAAAGTAGCGCTCATGGTCAAGAAGTACCTTGACGCAAAGCCGGTCAAATATTGATTCGGCAGTCATCGGCGGTCATCTTTCTTAATTAGAACTGTTGAGGAAATGATACTGTGATTGAATTTAACAATGTTTCAAAAAAATACGACAACGGCACCGCTGCGCTTAAAGATATCAATATAAAGATTGAAAAGGGCGAGTTTGTGTTTGTCGTCGGTTCATCGGGTGCGGGCAAAAGCACCTTTTTGAAGCTCATGATGCGTGAGGAGGTTCCTTCCTCGGGCACCATTACCGTCGACGGCACGGTGCTCAATACGATAAAAAAACGAGATATCCCGAAATTCCGCCGAAAGCTCGGCATAGTTTTTCAGGATTTCCGTTTGATACCCAATATGACGGTGTTTGACAATGTTGCATTTGCAATGCGGGTTATAGGCACCAAAGAGAAAAAAATCCGCAGAAGAGTCCCGTTTGTCCTCAGCCTTATGGGGCTTAACGGAAAGGCAAGAAATTTTCCGCAGGAGCTTTCGGGCGGTGAGCAACAGCGCGTTGCCCTTGCAAGAGCACTTGCGAACAGCGCCGATATAATAATTGCGGACGAGCCTACGGGAAACGTTGACCCGCAGATGAGCTATGAGATTGTCGATTTGCTTATGCGTCTTAACGAGGCCGGCACGACGGTTATCATGGTTACGCACGAACACAGCCTTGTCCGTTGTTTTGACAAGCGCGTTATTATACTCGAACACGGCGAGGTCGTCTCGGACGGCGGAACCCTCAGCCGTGAAGCGGCAACCTCTCACATCAATGCGGTGAACGAGGTTACTAACGATTATGTTGTCCCTCCGGAGGAGGATTATTCCGCCTACATCAGCGCGATTCCGTCCGATTTTGCGGATGAAGCTGTTGATTCGCAGGCGGTTTCGATGAGCGGAGGCGAGAACTGATGGGAAACTTAGGATATCTTACCAAAGAGGGCTTTCGTAACCTCAAGGTAAACAAGCTCATGACGGTGGCATCCGTAACCGTTCTTTTCAGTTGCCTTATGCTTGTGGGCATTGCGTTTATGATGCTTGTCAACATTGAAGCCTTTATCGGCGGAATAGAAGCCGAAAATGTTATCATGGTTTATGTAAATGATGAAACGACGGGCTATGATTATGTCCGCCTCGGCAATGAGCTTCGGGCAACGGAAAATGTTGAAAGTGTTGAAATGATTGAAAAGGATACCGCATACAGGCAGATTCTTTCCGAGCTTGACGACGGGCTTAAAAGCTATCTCGAAAGCACGGGAGAGAACCCTCTGCCCGATGCATATAAAGTGACCGTTTCCGATATGGAAGGCTTTGAAGCGGTTGTTTCCGAGATAAAAACGCTCTCGAACGTTTCGAGAGTACACGAAAACAGCGTTCTTGCCCGTCAGCTTTCGGGCTTGCGCAATTCGGTAACATATATCAGCGCGGGAGTCATAATGCTTCTGCTTATCGTTTCGCTTTTTATAATTTCAAACACCATAAAAGTAACGATGTTCAGCCGCAGGCTGGAGATAAGCATAATGAAAAGCGTAGGCGCAACAAATTCGTTTATCCGTTGGCCGTTTATGGTTGAAGGCATTATCATAGGCGTTATTGCGGGTATATTCGCAACGGGAGCCGTATGGGGTATTTATGAGCTGGCTCTCGGCTCGTTCACCTCAATGCTTTCCTCATTCGGCAACATCAAAGAAGTCCGTTTTCTCGATTATGCACCCTATTTGGTTGCGGCATTTGTCGGTATCGGCATATTCACGGGCGTTTTCGGCAGTGCGACTTCAATAAGAAAATATTTGAAGGAAAGGAAGTTCGTTGAGCTTGAAGACTAAGAAACACACAATGCTCAAAAGAAGCCTGTGCCTGTTGATTTCTCTGAGCTGTATTTTGTCGGCGGTTTTGCCGTACGGCTCTCCCGTAGCCTCTGCCGAGCAAACGCTGGACGAGATGCGGGATGAATACAACAAAATCGAGCAGCAGATTCAGCAGAACGAGCAAAAACTCCAAGATGCTCAGCAGGGCATAGCAACCAACGAAAAGAAGCTTGAAAGTCTCAATGACCAAATTGATGCGATAAATAAGCAGACCGATATTCTTCAGGAGCGCATTGACGTTCTTAACGGAGAAATAGACACTCTGCAATCAAGCATAGATCTTACTCAAAACGATATCAATGAAATAAACGAACAGATAGCCGAGATAAATTCTCAAATGTCGCAGGCAGAGGTGCTTATGGGTGAAACCAAGGAGCTTTTGCTTTCGAGAATAAGAGAGAATTATATGTCGGGCGAATCCTCGACCCTTGAAATACTTTTTTCGTCAACAGATCTGGCAACGTTTTTTGCAAGGCAGGAGCTTGTGACGCGTGTTTCGGAAAATGATGCGGCGCTTATCAACGAGCTGACCGACAAAATCAACGAGTTGGATGCTTTACAAAAACAGCTTTCCGAGAGCAGGACCGAACTTGAAGAAAAGAAGACACAGCTTGATTCCGAGATGGATACGCTTAACACCCGTCAGACCGATCTTGAAAGCAGTATGGACGAGCAGAGCAGTAAAAAGAGCACTGCCACCGCGAAATACAAAGAGGTTCAGTCAATAATAAACGAGCTTGACGAAGACAGCGAAGCCTACAAGGCGGCGAACGCCAAGCTCCAAGCGGAGCGAGCGGCCCTCGAAAAAGAGATTGACGATTACATCAAGGAGCACGGTTCTTCTCAAGGCGATACGCCTCCCGAAGAATACGAAAACGACGGCAGCGGAATGATGTGGCCCGTAAAAGGTAAAACCACCGTTACCGCAGGTTATCCCGCATATTCAAACGGCAGTCCCCATTGGGGAATTGATATTTGTGTTGTCGGCTCAAACGGAAGCACGAGAGACAACAACGGCAACAGTTATTCCTACGGTCAGCCGTATTATGCCGCACAGGGCGGCAAGGTAATTATTGCTTATAACGACGGAAATTGGAACTCGGGCTTCGGCAATTACTGCGTTATCGACCATGGCGACGGTACAATGACACTTTATGCTCATTCAAAATCGCTTCTTGTATCAAAGGGCGATGTTGTTAAGAGAGGTCAGCAGATAGGTCTTATCGGAGATACCGGAAACGTAACGGGACCGCATCTTCATTTTGAGGTCAGAGTTAAAAATTCCGACGGTTCGGTGAGCCGTGTAAATCCGCTTAATTATGTTTCAAAACCGTAAAGCACAAATCCGAGGGCTGTCGCAAACGGCAGCCCCGATTTTATAAAAGGAGGAAACGGCATGAACAAAAAAATATCCGTCGGGTTAAGCCTGTCGCTCATAATAATTTCGATAACGGCAACCTTTGCCATCACCATGGTCGTTTCAAAGCAGATATACAACGGAATAATCAATAACATTTCACAACGCTCCCAAACCTATGAATCGGTGGATGAAATAAGCAAAATTATTTCAAACTATTTTTACGGCACCGTTGAGGACAGAAGCTATCTCAATGCGGCGCTGACCGAGGGATATGTAAACGGTCTCGGCGATGTGAACAGCGTTTATCTCAATGCGGATGAATATGCGCAGTACACCGATATGCTTGAGGGCGGCATTACCGGTGTCGGAATCGAAGCCGCTTACGATTACGGAACAGCCTCCTTTATCGTCACCCATGTCTACGAAGGCTCACCCGCAGAAAAAGCGGGGCTTAAAGCACGGGATAAAATAACGGCGATAGATAATATCACGGTCGGACGAAGCACCTATGCGGCTTTGAGCGAAAAGCTTTACGGAAGCCGTTTGTCGTCAGTCAAAATCGAATATGAGCGTGACGGTGAGACAAAGGTTGTCGAGCCGCTTCTCGGCTTTTCTATTCCCAGCATCGTCGGCTCGCTCAAAGGAAATGTCGGATACATCCGCATTACGGGATTCTATAAAAATACTGCCGACGAGTTCAAGAAAGCCGTCTCAAAGCTTCGTGAACAGGGGGCGGAAAGTATGATATTTGATGTTCGCAACACTTCGACGGGTACGATTGATTATGCCGCACAGGTCATTGACGTGATAGTGCCTGCAATTTCGGATAATATTGCCGTAGCAAAGGATAAGAACGGAAATATTTACAAAAATAAAATATACACGGCGGAAAACAGCAGCGTTTCCATGCCGTTTGCAGTATTGATAAATTCGTACACCTCGGGTCCGGCAGAGCTTTTTGCCTGTGATCTAAGAGATATCTGTCAAGCACAGATAATCGGTACAACGAGCGCGGGAGTCGGCACCATGCAGGAACTTTTCGCTCTTGAAGACGGTGGTGCGGTACTGCTTACGGTTGCGCTTGTCGAGCCCAAGGGCGGCGAACAGGCGGTATACGATAAGGTCGGAATAACCCCCAATGTGGAAATAACACTCAGCACGGGCGACGACTCCAACCTCTCTCTTCTTACCGATGAGCAGGATAATCAGCTTGCCGCCGCATACAATATGTTGTCGGCATAAAATTTCATATGGAACAGAGTTGTCGCTTTCGTGCGGCATGCAATTAAACTTAAGGAGCAGGGTATTTCACCCTGCTTATTTTTTATGTCTGAAAGAATAATCCGAAAACAATTCGGCGGTAAGCCGTCACATGCGATTTATAGGAGCTGATACTGGCATATTACGGGCTTTGGAAAGCCGAAAGTCGAAGTATCTTGCAAGTTGTGACAAAATTTATCAGGTGAGGTGAAAAATAAAAATTTTAATTGCAAACTATTGACAAACGAACATTTGTTCGCTATAATCGAAAGTGCTGCTAAAACTTTTGCATCGGTTGAGACGGCGACCGAGCACGAAAAGAGGGATGTATATGAAAAAACAGGAAGCGGACAGAGAAATCTTCTTCAATTATCCGAGCGAGGAGGAGACGAGAGCGGCACAGGCGGTGTGTTGCGGCAGGCTGTGCAGTGCTTGCGAGGCACCGGCGGCTTACGCATGGAGAAAACGGGGCGTGGATATGTCTATTTTGCTTGAAAAGGCGATGGAAAGCGAGTTGACGGATGTAGAGAGGGACACGCTTCGGGCATTTTGGTTTGATTCTCTCAGCGTTTCCGAAATCGCAAGGCTTAGAAAAATAAGCACTGCGGCGGTGAGCGACACTGTCGCACGGGCGAGAGAAAAGCTCAAAAGGGCGTTGAGATATACCGTAATGTATCAGCACGATATATTGAACGAGGAGACGGCGATGCCCATGGTGCTTGCGAGAGCTAAGGCGATAGCCGCCGCAAGGAACGCACCGTCGCATTCGGTTGGAGAGAGAATACGGCATTTGAGAGAGGCACAGGGAATTTCATGCGCCGAAATGAGCGGTGCTTTGGGAATGACGGCGCAGAGGCTTAAAGCCATCGAGGAAGGTAAGCCGATGTACGCACGAGAACTTGTGCTCATGAGCGGTTTTTTCGGGGTGACGGCCGATTCTCTCATGTCATCGGAAACACATGAAAAGGAGGTTGCTGTAAATGCGTGAAAAAAATCTTTATGAGCTGGGTAAGGAATACGAGAATGCGGCGATGCTTGTGCAGGAACGCATTACACGCAAGCGAAAAGAGCTTCACGGACTCGGAACGGAGCTTTCGGATGAGGCATACAGTATTAAGAGGGAGCTTCGCGTTCTCTATGATGAGCACAGAGAAATGCGTGACATTTCCGAATATCTTAAAAGCTATTACAGCAATAAGGACGTGAAAAAGAAAGGAGTGTTTGAAATATGAAAACAATAAGCGCATCGGTCGGCGAGAACCGAGAATTGACAATCGAAACGGTGACGGGCTATTCGGGTGACAGCAATGCCGAAAAGCTGGTTATCGACCTGAGCGGTTTCGGCGAATTTGATGCCTATGCGATTTATGTACGCACCACGCCTCTCGGCACTGTCAGAAGGCTTGAAGCGGGCAGTGATGAAGATACAAATCCGTATGTAAAAGACGGAGTGATGTATATAAATCTTACGAGTGATTTTACAGGCGGCGGTAAGCTCGGTTTGGAAATCGAAGGGGTAAAGGTGGAAAACGGATTGACTGTCAGGAAGCTGACTTCGGTTGCAAATATAAATTTCAAACCGTCCATGGTTTCCGCCGCTCAGGACGGTAAATTTAAGGACGGTGCGGAAACGGAGCTTCGCCTGCTTGCGGAGGCTCTTGCAAATAGGCTTACCGCGCTCGAAGAAAGAATGCCGAGTACCGTTACGGCGGAGATTCCGTATGCAGATGAGGAAACGGTGGGCGGCTTCAAGATAAATGAAAATTCGCCGCTTGCGGTTGACGAGCAGGGCTACGCAATCACAAATTACAACGGGCTTGATTACATCGAGATGATTGCAAGCATAGTCGGTCTTATGTTTATTGACGAGGAGGATGTGATAGGCAGTGTTAATGAGATTGCAAGCCTTGAAAACGACGTGCTCAAGGGAATGACCGGCGAGCTTTTAAGCAAAACCGCAAAGGTAGCGCTTCTTACGGTCAATAATTACGGAAAGATGGCTTATTACAATGAAAAGCATCAAGAGGTTGAAATGGATTTTATGCCGATGCACCTTTATGTTTTCACTTTGAAGGATGGCGTTATGGATGTAGCCGGATATTATCGGCTTAAACTTAACAAGCTTTTGAAAGAGGGGGTTATGCCGAGTGAGTAAAATATGTATCATTGTAGGTCACGGAAGCTCCCGTTCGGGCGGCTATGACAGCGGAGCGGTGAGCGGCGACGGCAGGTATCACGAATTTCGCATTGCAAAAGAAGTAGCCAAATATGCAAGCGAATATCTCGAATGCGACTTGATGAATTATAACGGCGATTTATATTTGACGGATAGAATAAAAGCGGTTAATACTTCGAATTATGATTTCATTGCGGAAATTCATCTCAATGCGGGCGGCGGAACAGGCACGGAGGCCTATTATTATCACGGTTCTCCTACGGGAAAAAGGGCTGCCGAAGCGGTTTGCGAGAAGATTTCGGAGACATTCGCTATTCGTAACAGAGGGGCTAAAGTTAAACTCGGAAAAAACGGCAAGGACTATTTCGGAATAATTCGTGACACAAAGCCGACGGCAATTCTTGTTGAAACCGTGTTCATTGATACCGAAAAGGATCTTGAATGCGTAAATAACGATGAAGGCATGAGAAAATGCGGAAAAGCAATTGCCGAGGGGCTTCAAATAGCATTGGCGAACGAAAAAAACGAAGCGTTCAGAGTCAGAGTCAACTGCCCGAGCTTGAATATTCGTGAGGGTGCCGGTACGGCGTACAGGCCTACGGGCTATTTGAGAAGCGGTGCCGAGGTTGAGATATCTTTGACGGATTCCGCAAAAAAATGGGGCAGACTTGCCGACGGCAGAGGATGGATAAGTTTGTCAAGCAAATATGTCGGGAGGGTTTAAAACGGACTGGAATATATTTTTTTCGTTTCTCGGCTCGGCAATCGGGTGCGTTGCGGGTATACTTGCATCTCAAAGGCTGACGAATTATCGCTTGCAACAGCTTGAAGCAAGGGTCGATAAGCACAATAATTTGGTTGAAAGAATGACGGCGACTGAAATAAAAATTAAAAATATCGAAGAGAATTTGCAAAGGAGGAGCTGTGATGAAGAACATCATTGAAAAGGCGAAATCGGTGTCGCCAGGCGCATGGGTACGCTTGGCGTTGCTTATTGCTTCGCTTGTGGGAGCGGGCATGAAAATAACGGGGGTTTGCGGATGCATTACCGATAATGAAACCGTTGAAAACACCGTTACGGTAGTTGTAATGGTGGTTGTTGCCGTTGCTTCGTATTGGAAAAACAATTCTTTTACCGAAGCGGCACGGGCGGCAGATGAGATAATGAAAACTCTTAAAAAGTAAAATTGAACAAGTCCAGTAAAAACGGACAATAGAAAAAAACAGCCTCCTATGGTAGAATTAAAATAACTACCATGGGAGGCTTTGTTATGACACGAAAATATAGACATATAAAAGATTATGAGAAAGAACTGATTGAATATATAGAGCAAGGACATACATTACGAGAAACCGGAGAAAAATATGGCTTTTCACATAAAGAAATGAAAGATTTCAAAACAAGATACAACAAAAATCAAAAGAAACTTGCTACAGGAATAGAAATAAAGCCAAAAGGCAGACCACGAAAAGACGGTAGTAAATTACCGCCGAGTGTACAGCAGTTAAGCAAGTTATCACAATTGCAGTATGAACTTGCAAGCAAAGACAGATATATCAAACGACT
>CAYNUD010000016.1:0-18652 GCA_964400315.1 uncultured Clostridium sp.
GTCTCCGCATCTGCAATGCGTGGTTCTCCTCTCTCCTTCTCTCGGACGGTTATGATGCAACGATAGAAGCATTCATTAAGCACAGAGATTTTCTTCACGCTCTCGGTGCAAAGGTCATCGGTGCTTCCGAGCAGGGTAACTCCATCCAAGGCAAGAGTGTAAGCATTTTCGGTGAGAAGCCCGTTTATACCGACGAGCAATGGGCTCTTATCGCAAAGGGATTCAACGAAATGGGCAGACTTGCAAAAGAAAAGGGTATGTACTTCACCGTTCATCATCATATGGGCACGGGCGTACAGACCGCCGAAGAAATCGACAAGCTCATGGAAATTACCGATCCTGACCTTGTTTATCTTCTTTACGATACCGGTCATCTTTCATTCTCGGGTGAAGATGCAATCGGCGTACTTAAGAAGTATGTAAACAGAGTTAAGCACGTTCACCTTAAGAGCATTCGCCGTGACATCATCAACGAAGGCAAAGAAAAGGGTTGGAGCTTCCTTGACTGCGTAAGAGCCGGTGCATTTACCGTTCCCGGCGACGGTGATTTCGACTTCACTCCTGTTTTCGACATCCTCTCGGATGCGGATTACGAGGGTTGGGTAGTTGTCGAGGCAGAACAGGATCCCGCAAAGGCAAATCCGTATGAGTACGCTTGTCTTGCAAGAAAATATATCAGCGAAAAAACAGGACTTTAATTAAAACAGACCGCCGGGCAAGCTCGGCGGTCATTTTGGAGTGAGAACATGAAAAAAATACTCAGTATCATTCTCTGCGTTTCAATGTTGCTTTGCATGGTTGTTCCCGCTTTCGCTCAGCCCCAAAAAAGCATGGATATCAGCGTTATAAGCGACATCCATTATTTTCCGGAGGAATATATCGGCAGTCTTAACGGCTTTTATTACCGTCGCACGGTCGATAATGACTTAAAGCTTGAGCAGTACGCCGATGAAATCATTGACGAAGCAATAAGAGAAATCCTTGCAAAAGGCTCAAAATATGTTTTCATTGCGGGCGACAATGCGATGGGCTGTGAATATCTCAGCCACCAACTGCTGACCGCAAAGCTCAAAAAGCTCACCGATGCAGGTGTAAAGGTTTACACGATTCCCGGAAATCACGACATTTCCAGACCCGACAAAATATCAAAAAGATTTGTTGTCGATGACCCCTCCGCCACCGTTGTCAAAGCGGGAAACACCTATGTTGACGACCGCATAGTCGAGGTTAGAGGCACAACAAAGAGTGAATTTACCGAACTTTACAAGGATTTCGGCTACGGTGATGACAAAAACATAATTGCAAGAGATCCTAACGGTTCTCTCTCATACACCGTCGTGCTTGATGACGGTTACCGTCTTATTGCCATAGATGCAAACGAATATGACGGAGAGCTTTGCACGGGTAAAAAGAAACTTGAGGGTGAGCTTCTCGAATGGGTAAAAACTCAAATCAATTCCTGTCTTGAGGCAGGAGACATCCCGCTTCTCATGATGCACTACGGTCTTTTGGAAAAGTACACCATGCAGTCGCTCATTATGGGCGGCAACTTCCTTGACAACGGCAAAGAACTTGCCGAGGAATTTGCCTCTCTCGGCGTTCAATATGCTTTCACCGGTCACTCTCACGCAAACGATATTGCTCGTGCCGTCTCCGATTCGGGTAATACCATATATGAAATCTGCACCGGATCACTTGTCCTTCACGGTTCGCCGATAAGACATGTTGAATTTAATGAAACCGATTGCAGCATACGTACAATATTCCCCTCCTCAATTGAAGGCATTGACGATTATCAAGATTTCTGCCGAGAGTATTATTACGACGGCGGCGGTGTTCGCACGATAATCCGCAACAGAGGAATTTTTGATGCAACGGATGCTTGCGCCGAATTTCTCAGTCACGACGAAGAAAGCTACGACAAAATTTACGATTTCTTCCTTGAGCTTATGACTATGGTTATCGACAAGCTTCTTGCAACGGAGCTTGACAAAGGAATAACCGTTGAAAAGATGCTTACGGAAATGTACCGCGAGCACTACGGCGGAGATGAAATTCTGACCGACGATATGAGCGATGCAACGGATAAGATACTGAACGGCAGCCGTTTTGAGCTGGCCCTCGATATGGTTTTCAGCTCCATCAGCATTGTTTCCGGTCTTGAGAACATCTTGAAATTCAACCCGCTTCACAACACATTTATTGATGATGCCGTTGAAAAGGTGCTTGCATTTATTCCCGCCAAGATTCTCGGTATTATATTCGGCGAATTTTGCAGAGGAATATTTATTGACACCTATCCGTCCGACAACAACATTAACATCGTAAACGGTGTTGCATATGAACCGGACGGTGCTCCCTGCGTTTCCTCCGAGGAAACCGTATCAGAGCAAATACGCCATTACTTTGAAGCATTGTTCTAAATAAAACACAGCACCGTGAGGCTTCGTGCTCCACGGTGCTCTTTTTGTTTATATCGGTCAGTCCGTAACTCCTTCAAGGAAATCGGTCTCACGGACAAAGCCCTCGCTGTTTATTCTGAAGGTCTTAACCTCTTGAACGCCGAAATCGGCATAGAAGCCTGCATTCGCGATGTCGCACATAATCGAAGCTCTCACAGGTATTCCGGCATTTTCGCAAAGACGAATAACAATATCTCCCGAACCGTCCTCGCAGAATTTGAGTGCGGAAACGGAAATATTGGGCTTGTTTATCTTTACAAAACCTTTCTTTCGCGGAAGCTTTCCTTTGTGGTAGCCCGCAGGAACCGCAACAAGCTTTTGGTTGAGAATTTCAGCCTGCCGTTGAACTTCGCTTGTTTCGGCAACTCCTCTGTGAGGATAGATTGCATATTCAAATCTTTGCAAGCCCTCGTCGGTATAGCTGAAATCGGCGGCAGGTCTGTTTGAATAATGGTCGGCAAAAATGCAGTTGCGAAGCATCGTAAGGCGAAGCGTATTATCAGGAC
This sequence comes from uncultured Clostridium sp., assembly GCA_964400315.1. Lineage (GTDB taxonomy): Bacteria > Bacillota > Clostridia > Oscillospirales > Acutalibacteraceae > CAG-177. Next base: position 2,969 of record CAYNUD010000016.1, read on the forward strand.
AATCGTAACTGTACTTTGCATCGGTTATAAGAGACACGCCGTAGCCGTCGGCAGTGACATCTCCCCACGTTAACGCGGGCTCCTCTTCACCGTTACAGGGGCGCTTGATATATCCCGCGGGAATTTCATACGTTGAAATCGGGTTGTCTCCAGCAACTGTAACGGGCATTTTCAAAATGGTAAGCGGCTCCTGCCAGAGAACACGGGTTTTGACTCTTATGCTCTTTGCTCCTGAGGCAAGAATGAAATCCTGAGAAAGATAAGAATTTTTGTATGTATGACGTACTCTGACAACCGCTCTTGCCGCACCGCACTCAACAAGCTCAACGGAAGCAAGTTCAAGCTTTGCTATTTCATCGTGGAATTTGAATATCATATGCGCCCATGTGTCGGGCTTACTGTTATCAAAAACCGCGGGAACACAAAATTCACCGCCGACATATTCGTGACTGTCTTCTTTGGAAACAAGGCTTGCTATACCGCCCGTCTTTTCGTCAAAGGAAACACGCAGATATTCGTTCTCAATTGTAAGGCCGTCAGCCGCAACGCCGCTTATAAGCTTCGGCTCTTCAACATCGGGAGAGTCGATATGCCAAAGCCAATACACAGCATAACCGAGAGCGGGAACCTTTGCTACAAATTCGGTATCAAGGTGTGAATCGTTCGACCTTGAAGAACGTACATTTTGGAAAAGCGTATCGTTGCCGTCGCTGTCAACTACTCTTTTGGACGGATGATAGGTTCTTACCGGAGCTTCAACATCAAACGACAGCGGATTAAAAACTACAACCGGTCTCGGGAACTTTAGATTGCGACAATGATGACGCTCGTTGCAGGCAACGCTGTCGGAAACGCCGTCAAGCCAAGTATCAATGCCGAGCGTAAGCTTGAGCATCGCTTTGTTTTCTTCCTTTGCGGCAACCGTCATTGCACTGCCCATTGTATCGCGCACATCATCATATGCTTCCATAATTGAACATCCGCAGAAAATATCGTGAAATTGATTGAAGCAGACTTCTTTCCATGCCTCGGCAAATTTTTCGGTCGCGGCAGGCAAATCCGTAACAAGAGCGGCAATTGTATTCCATTTTTCGGCACTTTTAAGCCAAAATTCAGCTTTTCTGTTGAGTTGTTTTACAAGTGAGGTTGCAGAATAACAGCCGCTCGCATGATGCTGGAGCTCATCATTCCACACGGGAATATCAAGCTTTTGAGCGCACATTTCCTCAAAATAACTTTCGGGTGATGAGAATTTAAGCTCCTCAAAGCCCTCATCTTTTAGCTTCATAAGATGCTCGATATCGCCCTTTGACGGTCCACCGCCATGATTTCCCACGCCGTAAAAAAGCATCATTCCGTGACCGTGCGCCTCTGCTTTTTCCCTGTAAAGCCGAACCGCTCTGTCAATCGCATCGGTTCCGCTCTCGCCGTAGCCCGTCGGAATTCTGTAAGTGAGCACTCTCGAACCGTCGGCACTGTCCCACCAAAACAAATCTTCGGGAATTTCTGCGTTTTCGTGCATACCGGGACGCATCATAACATAACAACGCATTCCGCCCTTAACGAGAAGCTGAGGCATCATTGCATTGTGACCGAACGAATCGACATTATATCCCACTTCGCATATTCTGCCGAATTTTTCATAATAATAAAGTTGACTGTAAAGCGCCTGACGTGCAAAGCCTTCCGTACCCGGCATATTGCAATCGGGCTGTACCCACCAGCCGTTGACAGGTATCCATTTTCCTTTTTTTACAAGGAATCTGATCTCTTCAAAAAGTTCAGGGTCGATTTCCTCAACCCATCTGTAATAGGAAGCGGATGAGCAGGTAAAAATAAACTCATCATATTCCTTGAGTCTGTCCACTGCACTGCGAAATGTTTGGAGTACCTCGCCGCAACCATCCTGCCAACGCCAAAGCCAAATCGGGTCAAGATGTGCATTGCCGATAAGATGAATATTATTGCTCAATGTTTTTTCCTCCTGTTAATCAAGAAAATCAAAAAATCTTCCGATCCAATATGCAAATGTATATATGTAACAGCTTTCAACAAAGCCGATACCTCCCGAATCCTCATTTTTATATTCAAGCGGATTACGGTCATATTTTGCGATAAAGGTTTCGTCCGGCGGAAGCAACGCCGACATTTCGAGCTTGCCGCCGCAATAACTTCTGACAGCAACATCGTGTCTGCCAATACAGCTTACTCCCGCGGCAAGACGGCTGATATTTGTTCTGTAAAACCATGACTCCAAGCGATTAAGGTCAACGTCAGCATCGGGACAGGCAATCATATACGGTATATCGTATCCGGGATTGTGCTCTCGTGCCATTGAGGTTTGCCAACTTTTGAAGCCGTCGCGGTATTTTTTAAGCAAAGCTTCATCCTTTTCGAGCATACAAAGTCCACCGAAGGAACACGCGGCAAGCATGTGATCTCCGAACATGATGTTCTCCTGAAAATCTATACCCATTGAAAGGCATTCTTGATACAGTCTGTCAAAATGTTTCGTTGTGAGATCGGCATATCCCATTTCGTTTACAAGGCGGTCGTAGCTTTCACGCCACTCCCCCTCTTCGCCCGTGATATGCATTGTTACAAGGTGGTACATCAAAAGCTCCGCCGAATTCAAAGCGGCATCGACCCAACCGAAATCGCTTTCAAAATATCTCGGACTCCATTTTGCCCATGTTGTCGGCTCACCGGCATAATCTATAAACTCATATCCGCCCTCAATTATGTGATGGAGCAAAGCTTTTGCGGAAATTTTAATAAGCTCGTCCAGCTCCGAATCGTCGCAGGCAAGATACTCATGAGCAATAAGCATTTGAATAAAGTGGTGCGTTACCTCGTCACTGCTTGTATCGGCTTTATATACTATACCGTTAATCGTGTATCCGAGGTCGGAATAAAGCCTTGCAAGCCTTTCGGGGACTTGGGCGCCCGCATAGGTCTGAACGCCCACACAATTGCGTTTTCTCGCTTCCGTGGTATCGAGACAGGTTGCAACACCGTTTTCTATACGAAAAAACAGTCCGTCATCGGGAACAGGCTCATCGGGACAAAGATAGGTTCTTGCCGCAAAGCCGTCTCCCCTACACGGAATATGAAGCAAAAGCAAGCACGCTTCTACCGCGCGGGTGGCAATTCTTTTTGCTTCAAGCGTTTCGGGATCGTTCACTCCTTTTTCGCGTTTTAGCGTGGCATATTTAAAAACCTCTCCCATTGCAAAGCCTGCCGTAAAGCTGCCGTCGTTATCGGAATGCCCGTAATGATGCTTCGAGTCAAGGTTTCTCGGAGTTTCAAGGCTTCTTTGGCTGACCATGCCTCTGCGGTCAACGTATTTTAACGTTTCGTCAAGAAGAATATTACATTTTTCGAGTGCGGAAAGAAACTTCATTTCGATGAATACAACACCGCTTTCCGTAAGAACCCAGATTCCGCCGTCACGAGGAAGCAATGCCTTAACGTTGTTATCGGGTAAATCTCTCGGAGCGCTGAAATACATGACCTTATCTTCTTCACGCTCTGCGTTTTCGTCATAACGCGTAACACCCGTTGTTGCGCCGAACCATACGGCATCATCCGTTGAAGCTGTGACGGTATAATCGTTTTTTTTAGACGGAAGCGGATAAGGAAAATCATCAAGAAGCGGTTTTTCGTTTTTTGCCGTAAAAAGCTCCTGCGGAACACGGGAATCGTTCAATTCGTAAAAAGTACAATATCTGTTAAGATGATTCTTTAGCTTGATTTTTTTAGTCATTGTGCACCTCAAAACTATTTAATATATCAATATATACTAAATATAACAGAATATAAAAGGATATGCAACCGAATTTCGGAAAAAACTCATTTACATTGGGTAACAAAAATGCTATAATAATCGAAAAAAATGAAACACAAGGTAAAATATGCTTGAATTTAAACCGATAATACCTGCCGATTTCGGCAAACTGAAAAATTGCTTTTCTTTTGCTCCTGCTTGTTTTTGCGACCGCACACCCGGTATTGCCGTGCTTTGGAGAAACGTTTATTCGAATCATCTTTGTTTTTTTGACAATACCGTAATCGTACGTTCCGTTTTCGGCGACTTGACCGAGTTTTTATATCCGAGCGGCAAAAACATAAACGGTGCAATCGAGGAAATAATTGCCTATTGCGAAGAGCAGGATATTGCGTGCATGATTTATTCCGCAACCGATGAAGAAGCTGATGCTTTGCTTGAAAAATATCCGAAAAGTCAAAGAACAACAAACAGAGATTGGTCGGATTACATTTACGACAAAAATGCGATGATGAGTCTTTCGGGCAGAAAATACGCAACACAGAGAAATCACATTAACAAATTCAAATCGCTTTATCCCGAATATTCTTTTGAAAGAATTACCGAAAAAGATTTACCGGAGCTGATTGAATTTACGGAGAATTTTACTTTCCCCTCGCAAAAAAGCGGAAATAACGCCGCCGCAGAGCTTGGTGTTTGCATTGATACTCTAAAAAATTTTTCTTCGCTTGAACTTTTTGGGGCGGCATTAAAAATCGACGGAAAAATCATCGGATACAGCATCGGCGAAATCATCGGCGATATGCTTTTTGTTCATATTGAAAAAGCCGACACAAGTTATCCTGGTTCATATCAAATGGTGACAAATCTGTTTTTGAAAGAATTTGCTTCCGATGAAAGCGTTAAATTTGTCAATCGAGAGGACGACTGCGGTGACGAAGGCTTACGCCGTTCGAAACTGTCGTATCATCCGCTCTATCTTCCCGCAAAAAACCGTATCACTATTATTAAAAACAGATAAATCAAACAGCCAATATTGCGACGACAACCTTTGTTCGGCACTTTGCAGCTAAGGAGAATCATATGGAAAAATGGATATGGCTTAACGAAGAAAAATATCCCGACTGCCAAACAACTATTTACAGCGGATTTGATTCAACCGAGGATAACGGCAACTACACTGTTGCCGAATTTCGCAAAAAATTTGAATTTGACGACGAGGTTAGCGAGGCTTTTTTGCATTTCAGCGGCGACACCGAATTTCAACTCTTTTTGAACGGCAAAATACTTGCAACGGGCCCTGTGAGCATCGGCGGCGATTTTCTGTTCAACGATTCACCGCGTTCAAAACATTATGCAAGCGAAATTACCGTTTATCCCAACTCCCGCACTCTCGAATTTTTTGCAAGAGTTAAAATGAAACCTGTCGGAATTAACGAATATTCCCGCGGCAAAGGCGGCTTCACACTTTTCGGCACTCTTCGCTTAAAAAGCGGCCGAATTAAATATATAACCACAGATAAAACTTGGCTTGCAAAACGAAATTGTGCATATATAAAGCCCGAGATGTTTGACCTCTCGCTTGACACACATGAAGAGACAAACGCCGCCGAAATCGTTGATGTATGGCACTGTGAAACCGCTCCGATAAAGGTAAGAACCGAGAAAACGGTATATCCCGAAAATTCGGATACACTTGAAGTTTCTCCCAATGAAAAGAAAACCTTTTATATCGAATTCGACAGGATATATGCCGGCTTTATGGCGGCAAAAGTACAAGCACATGGCGAGATTTCCGTGAAAATCGAATGTATCGAAACCGAAGCGGTTACTCGCACATACAAACTTAAATTCGACCGTTCCGGAGAATATCGCGGCTTTCGTCTTAACAGCATAGGCGCTTGCCGTGTTACTATTGAAAACCGCTCAAACAAAACAGCTAAAGTAAATGTTTTTCTCATTGAAACACATTATCCGGTTTATTCCGAAGCGAAAACCGTTACCTCCGACAAGAACCTAAACCTTGTTTTTGATGTTTGCCGTCACACTCTTAAAAGTTGTCGTCAAATGATACATCTTGATAGCCCAATGCACTCCGAACCGCTTGCCTGTACGGGTGATTACTATATTGAAAGTCTGATGACCTCAACGTCCTTCGGCGATATGTCTCTTGCCGAATTTGATATTATCAGAACAGCCGAGATGCTTCGGATGCATAACGGACGAATGTTTCACACAACTTACAGCCTTATCTGGGTGCTCATGCTCAGAGATGTTTATTATATCTCGGGGCACAAAGAACTTCTTACCGATTGTGCCGATGCGCTTTCGATTTTGCTTGAACGCTTTGAAGGCTACATAGGAGAAAACGGACTTATCGAAACTCCGCCCGATTTCATGTTTGTCGATTGGATATACATTGACGGAATCTCAATGCATCACCCGCCTAAAGCTCTCGGGCAAACCTGCCTTTGTGCTTTTTATTTTGCAGCACTTAAAGCTGCCGAAGAAATTTTCGCCGTCCTCGGTGAAAAAGCCGAAAGTAAGCATTGTGCCGTCAAAGCCCAAAGCATAAAAACGGCAATAAACACCTTGCTGTATGATAAAGAAAAAGGGTTGTATTTTGATGGCTTGAACACCCCCTCACCCGAAGAAATGCTGTATGAATATCTGCCGCAAAACATCAAAAAAAGATACTATATGCCACATAGCAATATTCTTTGCGCCGCTTTTGGCATTTGTGACGGAGAACGAGCTAAGCATTTAATTTCAAAGGTTGTTGAGGACAAGGAGTGGGGCGCGTGTCAGCCGTATTTCAAGCACTTTTTATTTGAAGCGATATTCAGACACGGCTTGCGTGAAAAGTATACCGTTGAGGTCGCGAATGAATGGAAAAAATTTGTCATCGAATGTCCTAAGGGTTTAACCGAGGGATTTATAAAACCCGAACCGACCTACAGCTTTGATCACAGCCACGCTTGGGGAGGAACGGTGCTTTATTCACTGCCGAAAGCCTTAACGGGACTTGAGATACTCGAAGCGGGATATAAAAAAATCCGCATATCACCGAATCTTTGCGGACTCAAAAGTGCCCGCGTTGAAATACCCACACCGTTCGGATTGCTCACCGTCGAGCTTAAAGAAAGCGGAGAAATTTGCATCGACGCTCCGAAAGAAATCGAAATAGTTACAGAATAAAAGCCCTCAGCTCAGTAAACTGCCCCGAATCGTGCTATCCGCACAATTCGGGGCAGTCCGACAGTCGGGGTGTTTTAATTCCTCGATATTTTATATTTTATAAAACTCTTGAAAAAAGCGATTATCATTCCGAAAAATCCGACGAACCGATATTCTTCTTTAAGATTTTCCGTAGCCTCAAAAACAAAGCTTAATACGGTCTAATCGAATTTAACGGAATACCCCTTGTCCCAGCAGCCGATTTGCAGGCTGTTTTGATTGATGTAAACGCTACTCACGTAATTATCTGCTAAAGAAAAGATAATTTCTTCGGCATTGATGTCCGCAACCAGAACACTATTACTGTTTTGCAATACCGACAAGTTGTTTTTCACGCATAAACTGCTGTCAAATATTCCGTACTTTTCGGGAATTTTGATTTTTTGTTTAATGATATACTCTTTGCCGCTTTTTTGCATGACATAAACAAGGGATTTTTTACTGTCAAAGAAGAAAAGGTTTCGGTTTTCGCATTTTACACCTAAATTAACGGCTCCTTTTTCGACGGGCAATTCAAATTTTTGAAAATCTTTTGCATCAAGGCTTCGTGACATCAGATAATGCTTGTTGTCTTTTCTGCTAAGCAAAGTAACATAAATTTCTCCGCTGTCCTCGGCAATGTCGAGTGCCACGGGCATAACATCATATTCGGTTAAATCCTCAATAACACTTGATCTTTGCGTTGACAGGTCATACCGAAAAATCTTTCCGTTCCAATCCGCCCAATATATACAGCCGTCAAAAAATACGGGTTCACAGCCTTCCGTGGTATTTTCAATTTTAATTTCGGTTAATAAATCCGTTTGCAAATCAACGATAAACAACTGACCGGATGCGTTAAGCAATGCAATCATATTGCCGTATTCGTTTTCGCAAAGGCAAAAATGTGACGGATGTGAAACGGGATATGTTTTAATTGATTTGCCGTCAAAATCCATCACAAAGAGAGACGATGAGTCAACCGATACAAATCCCGCATCACATTTTTTGAGTTCATAACAGCTTCTTTCAAACACTTTTTCCGTTTCAAACAACATCATTCACCTCTAACCGAAAACAGCCGTTATCAGTGCTTTAAGCCTTGCGAAAAACGAATTTAACAGGCCCGAAAGTGCGGATAAAACTTGAATAAGAGGGCTTTGTTTTTCTATTTGAAATTCACTTTTTAAGGTTCCCGAATAGTTGCCGATTCCCTTTATCTTAACCTCAGCCGTGCCCTCGGCAATATTATTGCCGAAAGTCAAGGTGTAATCAATACCCTCTCTGAGAATATTTCCGCCGTCGGTTACCGTTACCGCAGGAGTTATCGGCGAGCCAGTATAGTTCTGTTCGGTTATATGCGCAACGGTTGCCTCGGCAATATTTTTGGTTACGATAGTAAAATTCGCCTTGCTTGCATACATTCTGAAATCGCCCTTGCCCGTGACGGTAACATCGGCGGTACCGACGTTGATGTTATTTGCATAGGCTATTCCGAAATCGGTGTTTCTGTTCAAATTGTTGCCCGAAACGGAAACGGAAATCTCCGGCTTGATTTCAAAGCCCGTATAAGTTTGATTGGAAATCGGAGCGATAATGAAGGTACTGACTTTTATGCCCCGTGACCGAGCGTACGAATGGGCATAAGAATTTTCGGAACAATAAATCGTCAGCTTGTCACAGCCGTCAAAGGCGTCCTGCGCTATTTCGGTAACGCTGTCGGCAATAACTGCGGTTTCAAGGTTCGTGCAGTCGGCAAACGCCTGTGATTTGACTGTTGTAACATTGCCGCCAACGCCGAGAGCCGTGAGACTTTCGCAGTTCTTAAAGCTCTGAACTTCAACGGTTGTCAGCGGTGTTCTGCTTGCTTCGTTTACGCTTTCGCCGAGCTGAACATCGGTAACTCCGCTGCCGAGAAAGCTGTTGATATAAAGCTTTTCAACATTGAGAAAATCAAAATCGGTCAGTTTAACGCAGTTACCGAACGCAAGCCTGCCGACAAGCTTGCTGTCGGCTTGCCAAGTGAAAGACGACAGCTGTGTGCAGTTATAAAATGCCTCACGGGGAATATAGTCAACATTCGGTGACATACGAACGCTCTTAAGCGACACACAATTCTTGAATGCTTCCATTTCAATATTCGTTACGTTGTCGGGAATATAAATTTCCGTCAGCTTATCGCAATTTGTGAAAGCGTTGGCGCCGATAATCATAATATTGTTTCCGAAATCTGCCGACTCAAGGCTTTTGCAACCATAGAATGAATATTCTTCAATGCTTTCAAGATTTTCGGAGCCTTTAAAGCTTGTTATGCCGCTGAATGCAAACGCACCCACGCCGACATCGGTAACTGTTGACGGCAGTTCGATTTCGTAGATGGTTTCAATTCCGCAGAAAAGAAAAGCGGGAAGCTCTTTAATACTTGCACCGAGATTTATTGTTTCAAGTGCAGTCAACTCTTTGAACGGGGAATAATAAATGCCGTCTGTATCGCTTTCCGTAAGATTTGTAAATTTGCAGGCGGCGGCGTTGAAATTAACCGTTTTAATTCCCGTACAATTTGAAAACACCGTTGAATTCAATGAAGTCAGCTTTTCGGGAAGGGTTATTTCCGAAAGAGCGGTGCAACCGTAAAATGCACGGTATCCTATACTTTCTATGTTCGATGAAAAAACAATTTCTTCAAGCGTATCCGAAGAATCCGAAAAATATGAAGGAACGGATTTAACATTTTCGCCGAAAACAATTTTTTTCAAAGCCTTGCTGTCAAAGGCTGAAACGACGTCCCGTTTGTCCAATGGCGTTAAGCTTATAATTGCATCAACGGCATTATAGTAAACGGTTTCGATTTGGGTGTCGGATATTATGTTTTTCTTCAAGACCGTAACGCTTTCGGGAATCGTTATTTCCTTTGCGGTACAGCCCGAAAACGCATTTGAACCGATTTGTTCAACTCCGTTTTCAATTGTTATATCCGTAAGATGAACACAATCTTCAAAAGCCCCGTCGCCGATAACCTTAACCGTTGACGGTACAACAAGCTTTTCAATGTCGGTATCCGAGAAAGCTCTCTCACCGATTTCCGAAATGTGCGCGGGAATGTCAATTTCTTTAAGCTTCGTTTCGGTGAAAGCATATTCTCCGATATATTTCAAAGAGTCCGGAAGTGTTATTTTTTCCAAAGCAGTTCCCTCAAAAGCACCGCTTCCGATTTTTTCAAGCTTCTCGGGAAGAGAAACCGCTTTCAGCGGAACACCTGCAAACACTTCACATCTGATTTCTTTCAGCGGAGACTTTATCTCAATCTTTTCAATCCTTGTCATTTTAAATGCTTTTTCACCGATAATACAGGTTTTTTCGGGAATTGTTAATTCCGACAACGATTTGTTGTTTAAAAAAGCATTACATCCGATATATTCAAGGCTTTCCGAAAGGTCGGTGTCGGCGATAATTGCCGCATTATCACTTGCGGTGACGGTTGAAGCGAATGCCGCCGCACCAATTTCCTTAAGCTTACTGCTGAAATCATCAACCGTAATCCCTACACAACCTTGGAATGCACTGCTTCCGATAATTTCAATTTCTCTAAAAATGCCGTAATCCGTAAGGCTTCGGCAATTATAAAACATCTCCGGCGGAATGTAGTACATTGATGACGGCCAATTGATTTTCTTGAGCAAAGTACAGTTTTGAAAAACCGCCGCACCGATTTGAGTTATACCGTCGGGAAGCACAACTTCTTCAAGACTTTTGCAGCCGAAAAAGACACAGTTCCCTATTTCTTTGACCGTATCGGGGATAACGACCTCGGTAACGCAAGTGCCCGCAAACGCTCTGCGGTCAATACCGACAACGGTTGCCTCGGCACCGACTTTTTCCGGAACGGTAACGGCAAACTGTGTACCCGTGTATTCGGTGATAATCGCTTCTCCGCTTTCATTGATATAATAGCCGAAGCCATCCTCGGCTTCCGAGGCGGTAATTTTTTCGCCTATGTATTCCATATACCAAAATCCGCTTTCTTTCTCATAGCGAACTTTATATAAATCATTGTACGGTATTGCAGACGGAAGATATCGGAAAGCAACGGTTTCAAGGTACTTGGGGTATTTCGCATATTCTGTTTTATCAAAAAAAGCAAAGGCATTCTCAATCGAAGACAGATTGTCAAGCATGGGAGATATGTCTTCAAACACAACGGTTTTGCACTCACTCAGGTTAAAAGCTTTTTTGCTTACGGTACTGACCGTTGACGGGATTGAAATACTTGTTACTTTTGTTCCTTTAAGAAAATACTCAGGAATTTTCGTTATACCTTCGGTCAGGTTGATTTTTTCTATACAGCTTTCCGCGAAAAAGTCCTCACCGTACGAAAAATCTTTTCCCGGAAGCGTTATCTCTTTAAGACTTTCACAGCCCGAGAAAACATATGAAAGCACACCTTCTATACTGTTCGGAATGTTAATTGAGGTCAGTTTTTCACATCCTTCAAACGCATAAGAATATATATAAACGATTGTATCGGGCAAAACAATGCTTTCAGCCTCTTTGAGTGCAGGATTTGAGGGAATATAGCGGTCGGTGTCTGTAATATCGGATTCGGTTGTATAGGCAAAACATTCGTAGCCGATTGTTAAGACCGGTTTATCCTCTATCCTGTCGGGAACAACAATATTTTTTTCGCTTCCCGTGTATTTTATCAAGCGTATTCCCGATGTTTTTTCATAGGTTTCATCGGCATAGATATAATCACCGAAAACCTTATGAGACTCTTTTTTGGTAATTGCCGCTTCCGCCTTAAATAAGCCGCTCAAATCTATTCCCGCGAACGGTATCGCCGTTACCGTCATCGCCAATGCAAGGGTTAGTATCAATACCTTTTTGATTATTCTTTTCATATCGAAACCTCCGTTTATCTTTTAATGAGCTGCTCATCGGGCTATTCTTTATACACTCTGAACGAACACGAACAGTCCCGATAGTTGACGGTTACGGTTACATTTTCATCAAACAAGTTTTTTTCATATTCGGTTTCAACGGTATATTCCTCCGCTGTCAACTCCCGCTCGCTGCCGTCGCTGTAAACCGCATAAACCTGCATTTCCGAAAGGTCAATGCCGCTTAAATCTTTTTGCGTGAAACTATAATTTTCGGCGAACACCGCATAAATCGAATTCAGCTTTTTGGTTGACAGATTCTCGATAACTCTGACTTCTATATCTTTTTCAAAGCCGTTTGACCGAACTGTTACCGTTTCATATTTCGGCTGTGCTCCGAAATCCTCGGCAGCCTCGACGATAAATTCGCCCGCGGGAACGGGACTTCTCGTTCCGTTTGAGTATTCGACAAAAAGCTTTAGCCCGTTTGGCGAAAATTTCTCGCCGACATAATATTCATACTTAAATTCGGAAGTTGTTTCAACACAAATATCCACAATAACCGCTGTCTCTCGGGTTTCCGACTCGGCGGTCGTTTCGGGCTGAGAGGTTGTTAATTCAAGCTGCCGGCTTTCTCCGAAAAGTTCCGAAATGAAGGACGAAAAAACTTCAGCAATTGAAATGTCCTTTCCGACTTCAATCTGTGTTCCGGCAATAATCAAAAGCGCAACCGCCGCACATACGCCAACGGCAATTTTCGCTCTTCTCTCTCCCTTGATGCCGAGCTTTTTCAGGAAGTCCTTGCGTGAGAGCGTGGGAAGAACCTGCATAATGTCACCCAAACGGATTGCGTTTATCGCCTGCGCACATTCATCAATAAAGTCAAAGTCAGTATCATCGCCCTTTTCAAATTCGGCATCAATAAAGTCTTCGAGCATTTCGCAAAGCTCATTTGCAAGATTATTCGTAAAATCCGGGTGCATAAGTATTTCCCTGCTTACCGTTATCATTTCGTCAGCCTCCTTTCTTTTCGATATCGAAAGAATAAACCATATCCTTAATCTTGTTTCGCAATCGCATAAGCCGCATCGAAGCGGCAGGTCTCGAAATCCCGAGACTTTCGGCAAGCTCCTCAATGCCGATTTTGCGCACGTATCGCAAATCATAAATCTGTTTTTCTTCATCGGTCAGCAAATTGATAAGCAGCTTTGCGCATTCATCGTAATCAATAAGCGAAAGCCGTTCGGTGTATTCATCATCGAGCGTGCCTATACCAACGGCTTCTTCAAGCGGAACATGTCGCTGCTGTTCTTTCGCAGTCATTTGCTTTTGCCGCTTAACGAAATTATCGGCCGTGCGATAAAGAAAAGCTCTCGGATTTTCAAATTGCTCGCCCTCAAGCAGCTTATCGTAAAATACAATAAAGGCTTCCTGAACGCAGTCATCTGCAGCTTCCTGCGAACATTCAAGGCGCGAAAGACAATAGTTGAAAAGCTTAATGCGATATTGAGCGTAACACTCCTGCACCAAAGCATCGACTTGCTTCTTTTCACTCACTGTCCTCACTCCTTTTATCAGCCTTCATTATGTAGTCACCGAAAATTCAAAATGTAACAGATTTTTTCAAATTTTATTATAAACCTTAAAATCCGATATGGCAACAAGATAAATCGGTATTCGGAAAAATTAATACGTTTGATTTGTCGCTCCCCCTCGGTGCTGACAAAAAGAGTGAAAATCAAAGTTCCGCCGTGCCGAGGATATTCCTAAATCTAAGACACAATAAAAAAACAAGCACCTACTTTTGCAGATGCTTGTCTGTGTCTATGTAACGGAAATCAAACCGCTACTTAATTTTCTTTTCAATTTTAATCAAGCAAGGCGCGATATTTCAATCCTTATCTTTAGGCATACACCCATTGCATAAATGATGATTACCGCCGATCTCATCGTATATCACTCCGCATAATTCACAAATATAATATTCATTTTCATATCCACAATAACAGCATTTACCTATCGGATAAAACTCTTCTAATATAGATACGCCGTTATTCCCACATTCTTCGCAGGCAAAGTATGCAACGGGTTCAGGATCGCCATACCTGCCGCATTCATACTCTAATGACGAAAACTGTTTTAAATACGGATTCAAATCTTCATCAATATAATCAATAACATTTTCAATGAATTCTTTCATCTTAGAATTATCATATTTTGAATCACAATCAGCAACGCATAAGCCTTCTTCACCTTCATGACCGGTGCCATTATAATATGAACATTCGACTGTATCAACCGTCTTTTCATCATGTTTTGCTTCAATAAACAAAGTGCTCGTTGCATCCATTTCTTCATCAATTGCCATAGAAACAATAATATCAAGTTTTTCATCAGAAGCAGTGCTTGTAATCGTGCACACCTTTATACATCCGTCTTCTGCGGGAATTTCTGCAACAGATACTTCAAAACAAGGATCAAAATGATATTTGTCAGACAATTCTTCACAGAAATTCATAACGGTTTCACAGAACAAGTCATATATCTCATTTTCATCCCGGATTTCGATACAAGCCTCACTGCTGATTCTCTCACGCCAATATTTTTCTTCGTAATCCGGATCAAAATCTTCCTGTTCGTGTTCATGCATCCAAGTGTCAAGCAATTCCTCAGAAGGATTTTTTTCTTCAAATGAGTTCAAAGCATTTGTAATAGTTAGTTCAAATGCAGTTAATTCTGAATGTATTTGTTCAAAAACAGAAAATGTTAATAATTTGTTGTGTGCAATATGATTTCTGCTTTTTACGAACTGATTTAATTGCTTCTTAAACTCCTTGGAATTGTCAAAATATTGATCAAATATTTCATCCCATATATTAACTTTTTCTTCACGTTTATTTTGAATTAATTGTTTTGCTGCATCACTATTTTGCTTTTGTAAATGACCATATAGTTTTAATATATCCCGTGAATCGAGTACAGTATTTTCATTATAAATCACTGCTTTTATCATAATCTCCGACAATGTTTCTAATGTCATAGAGAGCAGCGAAGTATTAATATTTGCAAATTGTGGCACAATCTGTTTAAACGATGCTTCCATTCTCAGCACAGATTCTCTATATTTTTCGAGCCCCGGTTGTTCAAGCCAATTTTGCCCTAAATGTTGAATCAAAACCTTATTCGCAAACGCTCGCATTTGATTTTCGATTCTAAAGATTCGATGATATAGCTCAGAGCAAAGCATTTCCGATTGTTCATCAATAAGCCACGTACACAGTTTCCAATCTTTTGTAAGACGATCTTTTAATGCTGTTTTCAGTGTTTCAAGGGATTTATTATATCGTATTGCAAGATTTTCATTTTCTATATTTGGAGTATTTATTTCTATATGAAGCTGCACATTATTTTCATCATGTTTATCAAAAATAAACGCAATTTCATACTTAATTCCATTGATTTTGATTTGATAAACCTCTCTGCCTATTCTTTCTATGCATCCACAATATTTACATTCGGTTAACCCTTGGATTTTAGGTTCAATATCTTTAAGAATAGAATCACAGTATTCTTTATGCAACCGTGTCACAATCGTTATATTTTCCATGCCGCCGAAAGGAGATTCACCCGTTTCCTCTGTACAATCATAAAGGCAAATCCCTTTTTCCGGAATATTGAACATATATTTTATAAGCATATAAACACCTCAAACAGTCATCGTGACTTCTTAATTCATTATACTGAAAAAAGCAACGAATTTCAACAGTGTATCATAAACTCATTATTTGTAATTGTAATTTCCAT
>CAYNUD010000017.1:0-17906 GCA_964400315.1 uncultured Clostridium sp.
AAGTATCAATGCAACGGCATATCCGGGAACGAGAAACCAAAGAATTGACATTCCGGTAACTACACGGAGCATTGAAAAGCCCATTGCAAGAGAAATCGCAACCGAAAGGCTGAGTTTGATTGTTTTTCCGGAAATCGCACCCGCACTGACCTCTTCTATCTGCTTTTCGAGGACGGCGACCGCAGGCTCGGCTGATATTACGAACCAACCGAGAAGCATTGAAAGGGGAATCAAAAGCCATTTAATGCCGCCGGCAAGCTCTTCTCCGAGAACTGTGCCGAGAGATGAAAAGCCTACGTTTACTCCCGTAAGAAACAGCACAAGTCCGATGTATGTGTAGACAATTCCTACGGTTATTTTGGCAAGACTGCGTTTGCTTAAGCGGAGTGAAAAAATTTGAAACAGAAGAAAAATCACGACTATCGGCAGAAGCGAAAGAGCGATTTCTCCGAGACATTCGGGGATTTTTTCAAGATAAGTAAGTCCGATATCCCGAGTTGACGAATATGAAGCACGTTCAACTAAAATGTCAGTATCTTTTGCGGGATAGAAAAATCCGAGTACAAGCACGGCAAGAATCGGCCCTATCGAGCAAAGTGAAACAAGGCCGAAGCTGTCCGCTTCCGCTCGGCGGTCGCTTCTTATATAGGAAACGCCCATTCCGAATGCAAGAATAAAAGGTACAGTCATGGGTCCTGTTGTAACGCCGCCCGAATCAAAGGCAACGCTTAGATAGTTATCGTCGGTAAATGCCGCGAGGATAAATACAATAAGATAAAATACAATAAGAAGCCAACGAAGGCGAATACCCGTTATCATTCGAAGCATGCAAACGGAAAGGAAAAATCCCACGCCGATACCGACCGTAATGAGAAGCGCACGGTTATTGATATGCGGTACGGATTCAGCCAAAACCTGCAAGTCCGGTTCGGCAACCGTTACGGCGAAGCCGAGAGCAAAGCTGACGGCAAGAATAAGCGGCAAATTTTTCGTTTTTGTCAGTTGCGTTCCTATTTTATTACCTATCGGAGTCATGGACATTTCCGCTCCGAGGGAGAAAAATCCCATGCCCGTTACAACCATTACGGCACCGATTAAAAAGCTTAAAAGCAGATCGGAGGAAACGGGCGCGATGCTCAGGCACAGCAACGCAACAATGAGTATTATCGGCAATACCGAGCGGACGGACTCCTTAATTTTTTCGCCGAGTGCCGATTTGCTTTTATAAAGCAGGTTTTTGTTCAAGCTCGATTCGCCGCCTTTCGTGAAATGATGTGTTTAATTATAACATGAAAATGTTAAGAAATCTACGGAAAAAGAACGAAAAAATTAAAAAATCGAGAGTTTTTCCCACGAAAAATTCAAAATTTGTTCATTTTCATCCGAAAAAGCGACAAATTACGAAAAATCAGCGATTAATAAAAAACAAACCGACAAGGCATATGCACATTCCCATAACCTTGCTTGCTGTTATTGCCTCGTGATAAAGAAGCGCACCGGTTGCAATTAGGGCAATAGCCAAAAAACTGCTTTGAACAATAGATGCCGTACTGACCTGCCAGCCGTTTTTGTATGCATAAATGAAACCGAATTCAAGTCCGACAACGACAACGCCGAGAAGAACGGGAGCAAAATTCACCTTCTTAAATTCGGCAATAATGTTTTTCTCTTCGCTAGTCAGAAGAAACAGTACCGTTGAACAAACTGCGGCGACCAAATAGGTTATCGACAGTGAAGCAAGGGCGTTCATTTCTTTCGGAACGCTTTTGGCGGCTATTTGGTAAAATATGTTTGAAAATACGATGAGAGCGATGGGCCATACCATGGACATTTTAATTACCTCCTTACAATAAAAAGACAGCCAAGCTTTTCAGCCTGACTGTCGGTAGGTGCTCACCCGCGAATTATTATATAATATAACTTTCATCCTGTCAAGTGTCGTTACTTTACAGGCTCCTCCATATAATCAAAAATCCTTTCGATGATTGCGAGTTGTTTTTCACCCTTGAGCAGGCGAACCTCGATATACGGAACATCACGCCCTGCCTTGACAACAAATCTGCCCTTGAAGTGGGCGGCGGCACGGGCGATTTTTTCCATGTTCATTGCACTGAGTTTCAAATGAACACAGTCGTTCTGCCTTGTAATTTCGTAAACATCGTTCGCACTTGCCTTTCCGCGAAGAAGAGCAATTCTTATAAGACCCTCAACGCAGGCGGGCGGGTCACCGAAACGGTCAACAAGCTCGTCGATAACGTCGGAAGCATCGTCGTCCGTCTTGATGTCGGCAATGCGACGGTATATTTGAAGCCTCTGAGGAACGCTCTCGATATAGTTTTCCGGAATATGGGCATCTATAGGAAGGTCGATAAGGCAGTCTTTTTCTTCCGTCTGTGCCGTAACCTCGCCTTTTTCTTCGCTTATTGCCTGTTCGAGGAGCTTGATATACATATCGTATCCGACGGATTCCATATGGCCGTGTTGATTTGCGCCGAGAACATTGCCGGCGCCTCTGAGCTCAAGGTCGCGCATTGCAATATGAAAGCCCGAGCCGAATTCGGTAAATTCTCTTACGGCATCAAGTCTCCTGCTTGCGATTTCGGAGAGTTGTTTTCCGCGAGTGAAAGTAAAATATGCGCTTGCACGGCGTGAAGAACGCCCTACTCTGCCTCTTATTTGGTGAAGCTGGGCAAGTCCCATACGGTCGGCATTCTCGATTATGAGAGTGTTGACATTCGGAACGTCAATTCCCGTTTCGATTATTGTTGTGCAAACGAGAATATCTATTTCACCTTCGAGAAGCCGTCGCCAAACCTCGCTGAGCTCATCTTCGCTCATCTTTCCGTGCCCTATTCCGACTACGGCATCGGGCAAAAGCGCTTTGATTTCGGCGGCTTTTTGCTCGATTTTTTCAACATTGTTGTAAAGGTAATATACTTGACCCCCACGGCGAAGTTCCTGTTCCATCGCTTGAACGAGAACACCGACATTGTGCTCGATAACAAATGTCTGCACAGGCATTCTGTCAATGGGAGCCTCCTCGATTACCGACATATCACGGATGCCCGTCATCGCCATGTTGAGTGTTCGCGGAATGGGCGTTGCAGTGAGCGTGAGAACGTCTACGCTCGGATAAAGCGTTTTCAGCTTTTCTTTTTGTGCCACGCCGAACCGCTGTTCCTCGTCAATGATTATAAGTCCGAGGTTACGGAAAGACACATCCTTTGAAATAAGGCGATGAGTGCCTACGACAATATCGACGGAACCGCGCCGAAGTCCGGTTATAACAGCATCGTTTTCTTTTTTGGAGCAGAATCTTGAAAGCATGGCGCTTTCAACGGGAAAGCCCTCAAAACGCCGCATTATTGTTTGATAGTGCTGTAATGCAAGAATGGTTGTCGGGACAAGAATGGCACACTGTTTACCGTCGGCAATACACTTGAATACGGCACGCAGCGCGACCTCGGTCTTGCCGAAGCCGACATCTCCGCACAATAAGCGGTCCATGGGATAGGGTTTTTCCATATCACGCTTGATTTCGTTTATGCAACGAAGCTGGTCGTCTGTCTCGACAAACTCGAAACGGCGTTCAAAATCATTTTGCATATCAATATCGGGTGAAAAGGCGTATCCCTTTACATTTATTCTTTTCGAATAGAGCTCAATGAGCTCCTTTGCCATATCTTTGACAGCGCTTTTTACCCTTGTTCGGGTCTTTTGCCAGTCCTTTCCGCCGAGCTTACTGAGCTTGAGAGGCTTATCGTCGCTGTGAGGCCCGATATATTTTGATACTTGATCGAGCTGAGTGACGGGAAGGTAAAGATTATCCGCTTTATCATATCTGATTTTGATGTAATCTTTTACCGTGCCCGAGGTTTCGAGGCTTGTTATGCCCTCGAAAATGCCAATGCCGTGCGTTGCATGAACAACATACTCGCCCCTACGAAGTTCGTCAAGATTGTTAAAAGCGTTTTTGGCTGATTTTCTTTGGACACTCTTGCGTTTTTCGGACGACGGACGGCTTCTGTAGGTTATGAGAGTGGCTTTTGCACTTGGATATTCAAAGCCTGCGCTGAGGCTGCCGGTAAGTATGCAAACGGTTTTCTCGGGTAATTCGGCAGGTGGAACGGGACACCAAATTGCGGAAATGCCCTCCGCGTTCAAGTCATCGACAAGCGTTCTTGCGGATTTATCCGTTCCGGCAAGTACGGCACAGCAATGACCTTTTCGGCGAACGGCGCTTAAGTCGTCCACAACGGCGGCAAGAGAACCGTTCCAAGGTGAAATTTGATTGGCGGTGAAGCTGACAAGCTCCTTTACGGGAGTATCGAAGCTGCCGCGAGGAAGATGATCGAGATAAATTGCGCCCTGTTCCTCGTATTGTTTGACGACCTCATAGGGCTGTAAACTGTAATGGTCAAGGCCTTTACAAAGAATACCGTCCGAGAAAAGCCCTTTGATCGTTTCGTTTGTGAGTTGAGAACAGGCATTGAGCTTGTCGCGGACCCCAAAACTCTCGCAAACGAACAGCATACAGTCTGCCGCATAGCTGAAAATGCTTGCGGGCTCGGGATAAATGAGCGGTATATATTTGTCTGCCGAGGAAAGACGAACGCCGCCTCGGATTCTGTCAATGTCATTGTTGAGACTTTTCAAGGCTGTACCCTTTGCACGAATGGAGGCCGCGTGAGTTTCTATCAGGGTACAAAGAACCTCGTCCGAAACAAGAACTTCCCTTGCGGGAGTGATTTCAACCGTTTCCGTGTTGTCCGTTCTGCGTTGAGTTTCACTGTCGAAAAAGGAGATGGAATCAACGCAGTCACCCCAAAATTCAATTCGACACGGCTGCTCCGAATCGGGCGGAAAAAAGTCGAGTATTCCGCCTCTTACAGCGAATCGACCGACGCCGTCTACCTGTTCGCTGTTTGTATATCCGCAGCGTAAAAGTGTGTTTATCAGCTCCGAAATCTCCCATTCCTCGCCGACGGAAACGGAAAATGTGTTGTTCATCAATACGGCGGGAGGAACGGTGAATTGCAACGCCGCTTCCGCGGAAAGTACAACGGCATCATAATCTCCCGTCAGCATTTTACCGAGAATTTTCAGTCTCTTGTGTTCATATTCTCTTGAAGCGGTTTCGTCGGTGCGGAAAGAAAAATCTCTTGCCGGATAAACAAATGCTCTTGCTCCGAAGCTCTGCATATCTGCGCACAGCTTTGTTGCCTGCGCTTCGTCCGGCACTATAACCAACGCACGCCGCATGAGGCAGGAGCACATGGATGATATCACGTGGGCCTTGTGTATATGCGAAAGTCCCGTTGCTCCGCAGGGGAGGCGTTCCTTTCGGATAGCCCCTGCAAGCGACAGGAATTCGGGGATTTTTTTTGCGATTTCAGTGTAACAATTCATGGTGACTTCTTTCGTGAATCAAAGTATGCCCTTTGCAAGCAAGTCTTTCTTCAAAATTTCGATATCTCCGTGGCAGTAGCAATGTCCGTCCATGCCCGTTGCTTTTGCGGCATCTATATTCTTTTGAACGTCGTCGATAAAAAAGCATTCCTCGGGCTTCAATGAGAATTTTTCATAAAGGGCAAGATATATTTCTCTTTCGGGCTTTATCAGTTTGTAATCGGCAGAAATAAGCACGCCGTCAAAAAGCGATAGAGCGGGAATACCTTTGCGGCGTTCGTGGAAATCCGAGGAAGCATTGGAGAGCAGATATATTCCGTAGCCCTTTTCCTTAAGGAGTTTTATGAGATCGTACATTTTTTCAAACGGCGGCATATACGGATAAAAATTCAGTACCATTTCGCATACTTTTTCGAATACCGAATCGGGAATGACGGGAGCTTTCAGCTTTATTATATCTTCGGCGGAAACAGTACCGCGATCTTTCTCGGACCAAATTTCGTTTCTGAAAATTTCATGCAGAAGAAGCTGTGCCGTGTCCGAATCAAACAGTCCGTAAAGCGTTTTTTCGGGATTATAATCAATGAGAACTCCGCCCATATCAAAAATTATGTTTTTAATCATAGAATATTCCTCCCGTATGTCAATATATCATAGCACTTTTAACCCGCCGCCGTCAAGTGCAAAGGTAAAATAGTTGCTTGCAGATATATACAGACAATGATTTTGATTTAACCGATACTATTTTTCAAATATTTATTGAATTTATTTTAATAATGTGTTAATATAGACTATATATCGAACGGCTTTAACCGACTTTATGTTAAAAACGTATAAGGAGAGTGTTTTCAAATGAAAAGAAAACTCAGACGGGTAATCTGCATGATTTTATGTGCGGCAATGCTCATTTCAACCGCTGCTGTCGGCGCTTCCGCGGCAACCAAGACGGAGTGCAACGGCAACTGTGAGAATTCCCCCATAATCATTCTTCCCGGTATCAACCATTCGCCTACATATCTTTATGACGAGAACGACGAACCCTATCTTGACAGCGACGGCAAGCAGGTCGGAGATACTCTTCTTATTTTGGAGATGAGCAAGTTCTGGTCAAAACTTCCCGCTCTTGTAGTCACCCTGTTTGCAACTTTGCTGACTCAGCACAGCATCGGGCTTGAAAAGGCGGCTTACAATGCCGTCAGCGCTCTTTTTTGGGTCCAAAAGTGCGATAACGACGGTAATTATGTCAACAATCTTCAAACAAAGAGATGGAATCACCCCATTTCCGAGATGAACGATGATGATAAGCAGTGGCTTTACAGAATGATTCCTCTCCAGCGCATTGAAGAGGAAATCGGCGGCGACCACATCTATATGTTCACCTTTAACCTTGTCGGCGATCCCATGCAGGCGGCAGACGAACTTGATGCTTACATTGATATGGTCAAGAAGCAGACGGGACACGATAAGGTAACATTGCTTCCCGTAAGCCTCGGCGGTACTATTCTTACATCTTATCTCGATGCGTACGGCCATAAAGATCTCGATCAGATAGTCAACATTGTTGCCTGTCTTGACGGTACGGATATCGTTGCCGATATGATGGACAGAAAGTGGAACCTTACCGACGAATATTTTTATCATGAGTATATTCCCATGGTTGTCGGCGAAAGCGATGCGGCTCTCGGATATCTCATCAACTGTGTTCTGCACATACTTCCTCGCTCGGGCGTCAATGCGATTTTGACAGGAGCGATAAGCGGAATACTTGATACGATTATGATAAACTGCCCGCAGATGTGGGCAATGGTTCCCTCATACAGATATGATGCTCTTGCGGAGAAATATCTCAACAACGACCCCGCAAAGGCAGAACTTAAAAAGAAGACCGACCGTTTCCAGACGGCAAGGCTTAACCTCAAGTCGAACATTCTTGCCGCTGTAGCCGACGGCGTTAAGGTTAACTCCATTGCGGGCGCAAACCTCGATTTCGGTGAGCAGGATTACGCATTTTTCAACATCGTTGCTTCCGCTTCCGAATACAATTCAGACGGCATCATCAATCTTTCCTCCACTACTATGGGCGCAACCGGCGCACCCGGCGACAAGACTCTCGACGATATCAGCTATACCGCAAACACCTCTTGTGAGAATTCAAAACACAACCACGTGTCTCCCGACAATATGGTTGATGTTTCTACCGCCGTTCTTCCCGAAAACACTTGGGTGTTCCTTGAACAACATCATGAGGTCGGCAACAACGACGTTGTTCTTAACCTTGCGCAGGCAATTCTCACCGGTGAGGTTGAAAATGTAAACAGCGATCCCGAAAATTATCCGCAGTTCAATTATCGCTGTAAAACAAAGAATATCCGCCGTTGGAGACTTCCCGATGCAATCAAGCTTCTTGAAAGCTATGAAAGCGGCGAAATCACCATGACCGAGGCGGATTTGGCTGAGCTCAAAACCGCAATTGCGGACGGTCAGGCTGTTATCGGCGCAACAATAGCCGACCAGACAAAGGTTCAGAAGGCAGAGGACGAGCTTAACGCAATCCTTTCAAAATACGGCAAGTACACCTATCCCGAGGAGGATTCGGACTTTGATATCTTCCTTGAAAACACTCTCGAAAAGGCAAGCAGCGGTCTTGTTAAATGGATTGGCGGCGGAAGTCTTGTCGATTGGCTTCTTTCTCCCATACGCAGTGTGTTTGCGGGAATCTTCGCATGATAATTTAAAATGCAAAGGATGAAATAACGGCTATGAAGAAGATTATTTCGGTAATTCTTATTGCAGCACTGTTACTTTCGGGTACAGCCGTATCCGCATTTGCGGCACAGACAAAAACGGAATGCGCGGGGAATTGCAATGACTGCCCCACGGTAATAATTCCCGGTATAGGTCAATCCAATGTTTGGCTCCTCAATGATGACGGTTCGTATGCGCTTGATGACGACGGAAACAAAATAAATTGCTTTCCTGCGTATGCACCCGTTATGCCGCTTGTGAAAATCGCACTTGTTCCGTTATTGCTTTCGCTCCTTTTTCAAAGAGATATCGGCTTGAGCAAGGCTCTTGCCGAGGCAGTTGACCTTTGCTTCAGCATGAACATGAGCGACGAAAACGGTGTTTGCACGGGTAACGTCGAGGTTGAGAAATATCCATATTCCCTTGCCGAGTGCTCTCAAACGGAAAAAGATCACATTTACGGCTGTATTCCCCTGAAAGATTATCTCGGCGACTACAGCGAAGATCATCTTTATTTCTTTTCGTACAATTCTTTCGGTAACAATATTTCCACTGTCGATGAGCTTTACGATTTCATTCAATTCGTGAAGAAAGAAACGGGACACGAGAAGGTAAATATCGTTCCGATAAGTCTCGGCGGTACGCTTGCAAACGGGCTTCTCGAATATTACGGTGAGAGCAATCCGGACGGAAAAAATGTTTACAACGACCTCAACAAGGTGTTGTATATCGTTCCCGCACTTGACGGTAGCTCCATTGTCGGAGATATTTACACGAAAGAGCTTACTTTTCTCGATAAGGAGTACCTTTACAATGGATTCCTCGAGGAGCTTATGGCAGAGGATGAAGCGAGACTTATAGAAAACGTGCTCAGAATTTTTCCCGACAGTGTTCTTATGAGCGTTCTTAACAATACCGTTGACGCTTTGATAGAGGATGTCTTAAAAAACTGCACGACCATGTGGGCGCTTGTTCCCTCGGAGAATTACCGTTGGGCGGCGGCAAAGTGGCTCGGCGGTGCGGAGAATGACGAGATTCGGGAACAAACCGAGCGATATTATCAGGCACAGCTTAATTCCGATGCCAATATTCTTAAACTTCTCGATTACGGCATAAAGGTTTACAATTTGGTTGAATACGATGAAGTCCTCTATAATGTCGGCAAGTCATGGAACATTGAAAATTCCGACGGAATAATCGACCTCGATTCAACCTCGATGGGCGCATATGCGGCAAACACGGGCGATGTGCTCCCCGACGGCTATGTTCAGCAGAATACGCATTGCTCGAATCCTGCCCACAATCATATTTCTCCCGATAATGTTGTTGATGCTTCAACGGGTCTGCTCCCCGATACAACTTTCTATTTTGACGGACAGAATCATGAAAGTACGGGCAGTAACGATATAATTGTTCGCCTTGCAACAAAGATTCTTGCAACCGACGATATCGAAACCGTTTATTCCGACCCGAATTTCCCGCAGTTTAATGTCGGAAGAAACACGAAGAAGCTTATTCGCAGTATAATTCCCGATGCGAAAAAGGTCGATCAGTCCAAGCTTTCCGCAGAAGATGCCGCGGCACTCAATGCGGCCATAGCGGAAGCGGAGAGAGTTATAGCATCGACCGTCGGCGTTGCGGGTGAAGCGGAGGCGGCAAGGGATCAGCTTACTGCGGTTCTTCGCAAAATCGGCGTTTATTCACCCGAAAGCGATGAGGATGTCTCGGCATTCGGTGAATCAATGAAAAATTTGAGCCTTTGGCTCTACAAAAATTACGGCACAGCAGGCTACATTCAAATGCCTCGTATCAGCGTACAAAACCTTTTCGGCGTGATAGCCGATGCGTTCGGTAAGCTGTTTGCGATAGTCTGATCCGTATACATTTATATAATAAGGCGGTGCGATAATGTTACTTACAAATTTATGTCAGCAGATATCAATTAAAATTTTTGCGCTTCTTATGTCGGTTTTTTATTCGATAAGCGGCGTTGCGGCGGCTCCCTCACAGGATTACCCGATTAACTCCGAGAAAGCGAATATGTCCTTTGTGGCTATTGCCGATTCTCAGGTATCAACCTATCTCTTCAGCAGATACAAGGTGTTTGAAGCGGCATCGCAGGATATCAGAAACAATGCAGGAGCATTTGATGCGCTTGCGTTTGTCGGAGACATTGCGGAAAACGGTCTTGCCGAGGAATATCAGCTTGTATATGACGGTATCAAGGATTCTAAGTGCCGTTATATAACCACAACGGGAAACCATGATATAAGACTGAGAAGCTATAAGCAGTCCAGTGAAAGATTTGCGGCTTTCACCAATGCGCTTAACGGCGACAACGCAATGAATTGTATGCACTACACTCAAGTGATAAACGGCTATAAATTCATTGTTTTGGCTTCCGACAGAACCGAGTTTGAAGAATCATATCTCAGCCCCGAACAGCTTTCATGGCTTGATTCGGAGCTTGCGGCGGAAGACGGCAAGCCGGTGTTTGTTATCTGCCATCAGCCCCTTGCCGATACTCACGGTCTCCCCGACACATGGAACAGCCCCGACGACACGGCGGGCAGTGTCGGTGAGCAGAGTGATGCGCTCAAAGCAATTCTTTCAAAATATTCCAACGTATTCTTTATAACCGGACATCTTCACACCGGCTTCGGCAAATTTACTTATCAGAACATTGACGGCATTCATTCTATAAATCTTCCCTCGTTCTGCATTACGAACAAGGACGGCGACTACAACGATGCAGGCATAGGCTATGTTGTTGAGGTTTACGGCGATGCGGTTAAATTCAGAGCAAGAGATTTCGGAAAGGGCATTTGGCTTCCCGATTACGACCTTAATATTCCCGTAAGCACGGTTGCATAACGAAGAAAAGGAGAGTAATCGAATGAAAAAGAATTTTCTGAAAATTATAAGTATAATTCTTTGCCTTGCGATGGTAATGAGTGCTTCCGCAGTGCTCGGATCGGCTGAGGGCGAAAGCGAAAGAGGAGAATTCGAACCGTTCCGCATTACCGTAACGGTCAACGGCGATGCAAAGACACAAAGAGGTTTTTGTTGGTACACTTCTTCAAGCACAAGCAGTGAAGTAAAAATTTTCTCCGTAGCCGAGATGCTTCCCGGAAATGAGGTTACGGTTGAAAAGACATATTCCGATGTGTTTGAATGGGAAGGCAATTTTGTTCATAAGGCTGTGGTTTCCGGTCTCAAGGCGGGAACACGCTATTATTACACCGTCGGCAACGGAGAGGTACAGAGCCAAATAGGCACTTTCACCACCGACAACGACGACAACAAGGTTGATTTTATTGCGATAGCCGATATTCAGGCGAGCAGCGACGAGAATTTCAGAAAGGGTGCGGATACCGTAAGAGCGGCATTCAAAACCCTTCCCACCGCTGAATTCTTTGTAAATCTCGGCGACTTTACCAACGACAGCACCAACAGCGAATGGGACTATCATGATAAGAACATGAAGGATATCCACGCAACGACTACCCTTGTTCCCGTAGCGGGTAATCATGACGGCCTCGGCGTATGGGATTGGTTCAACAATATGTTCTGCCTTGATACAAGCGAGAGCGTTCAGGTTAAGAACGGTGTTAACTATTCTTTTGATTACGGCAATGCTCATTTTGCCGTGCTTAACACGAACGACCTTCTTTCCGTTTCAATCGCACAGCTTAAATGGCTTGAAAACGACATGAATTCCACCGATAAGGATTGGAAAATAGTATTTATGCACAAAACGCCCTATACTCTCGGCAAGGACGGTAAGTGGCCCGATGCGCTCTATCTTCAGAAATCACTTACCAAAGTTCTTGACCGTTGCGGCGTAGATCTTGTTATGTCGGGTCATGACCATCAGTATTTGCGTACAAAGCCCCTCAAAAACAACAAGATAAATCAAGACGGAACCGTGTATGTTCTTTCGGGTACAGCCGGCACAAAAAGATATGAGGTTCGTCCTTTCCTCGCAAATCACTTCCTCGATACCGATTTCATTGCGGCTCTCACCATTCAGAAGAGAGGTTGGGGCAACTATTGGAACGGCTCGGATTGGGAACAGACAAAAGAAAGTAACATAGGCGGTTGCTTCAACTGCATAAGCATTGACGGAGGTACGCTTACTCTCAAATCATATATTCTTGCCGACAAGGAAAAAGAGAACGATACTGACGTTATCAATATGCACGACGAGTTTGTGCTCACAAAGCAGACGGGCATGAATAAGATAACCTTCACCGGCGACAACACCACGAGCGAGGCTGAATATTATCTCGGCGTTGTCCCCAGCTTCCTTAAGCTTGCGGGCTATGCTTTCGGAGAGTGGCTTCCCAAGTTCTTTATAATGCTTCCCGACCTTCTTGATTCTGTAATCAACGAAGATATCTTCTGATTAACAAACAAAGTAAGACCGCCGCACTGAAGTGCGGCGGTTTCGTGCGTTTAAATGTTGATAATGTAAAAAGCGGGGGAGCGGTACACCGCCGCCCGTGGCGCAGTGTGACTGTATTTCTAAGGGGCAGTTATGTGTTGCCGCAGGCGAAGTCGGAGGGATACGTATTCAGCAGGAATGCATCGGCTGTGCCGTGCGATATCCCCCGTCCAAGCGAGGCAAGGGGCCGAAAAAACTTACAGCTTGTAGCTAAATTTCATTGCTAATTGCTAATACGGGGAGCACATTACAAATATATCCTGTCGTACACGGGCTTGGTATCAAAGGAATTGTCGGAATGAACCGTCGTTACCGTTACGCCCTGCACCCATTCGTCGGCGGGCTTGCCGAGGCGTGTTCCCATGTGATATTCATTGTAGCCTTCGGGAAGACTGTAAACCAGATGAACTCCCTTGTATACGGCACACCAATCATTAACATGGTCATGACCGACAAATATTCCGTCTGTACTGCCCTTTTCGAGAACGGCATCGAACATACCGCTGTTGAACGGAGATGAACCGACACTCTCATATTGCGAACCGTAGAGAAGCTTGCATTTTTCCGAGGGTGTGTAGCCGTTTTTTTCATCGCCGTCGAATGCGGTGGAAAATTCAATGAGAGGAATATGAAAATACATGAACGACGGAAATTTACCGTGCTTTTTTTCCAAAGAATCAATTGTATTTTTATAGAAATTGATCTGGTTGTTTTTGAGAAAATCGTAACCCTTCATATCAGCGGGAACACCGTGTTCGTCGCGATATGAGTCGATTATGTTTCTGCCCGAATCAAAGAAGAACAGTGTGCGGCGAAGTCTGCCGTCTTTGCCCAATATGTTTACGGTGTAGTTACCGTAGCCGAAAAGCTCGTCGGGACCGTGTTTGCAAAGGCAGTGCTTGAAGTCGGCAAAGTCCTTGAGGAGCAGATATTTGTAAAAACCCCGTTCCTCTCGAACCTCATGGTTTCCGAAAACGGCAGTCCAATATATCCCGAGCTTTTCCATCATGGCGGCAAACTGAATCGCATCAATTTGCTGAGTGTCCGTGAGAATTATGTCGCCCGTCAGAACAACAAGGTCAGGCTTTATGTCTTTAATGTGTCTGACGAGATTTTTTACGGTTATTTCGTTATTTTCCATGCCATGGTCAAGATGAAGGTCGGTGCTCGAAAGGATAACAAAATCTTCATCGGTCATGTTTCCGTCGGCATCGAATTTTGCAAGCGTTGTAGAATGTTCGTCCTCGGAAACAATTTTTACGTCTGTGCCGATATATTGAGCGTCGGCTTTTTCACAAAACAGCGTTTTCGGCGTTTTGCCGCGGCTGAGACGGTATATGATTTTTGCGAAGAAAAGATAGATTCGTATGAGACTTTGTCTGATGAACGCCCAAAGTTTGAACAAAGAAAACATCTCCTTGCGTTTTAATAAAAATATTATATTGTTGCAGTGCGTAAAAGTCAAGAACGGCGGGCGAATATTCAGCACTCTTTCCGAATATAATACAGTGAACAGATGATTCCCGACAAACAAATTTTATTGTACTTTATCGAAAAAATATTCTTTTTGTTTCAAAAGAATAGAATTTATTGTTGCTACCATTGTTGACAAGTACAATATGTTGTGGTATAATTTAGACAAGAAAAAATCGCAAAAATATCGAACATTTGTCTTGACAAACGAATGTTCACCTGCTATAATATAACTCGTAGAACAAATGTTTACAAATTACGGAGGGACAGAGAATGGGACAGGCCGATATAATCAGAACGGTTTTTGAGTTTTTGGCAATTGTGCTTGCAATAGTCGGGCTTATATATGAAAAGAAAGTTATTGCTTTTGAGGATATGCTTGTAAAGGCATTTAAGGCGTACAGACGCACTCGCCGCAACAAAAAGCAGTGTCAGCTTGCACGTCAGAGAGCAAATATGCATATTCAAAGCAGAGCCCCCGAGGATTTGCCCGAGGATGAAGTACCAACCCTCACCCTTATCACAAAAGAGGGAAGAAGTCACAGAGTAGCATAAGTCTTTAATTTTCATTTTGAATATAAAAAGTCACCGCTGAAGTGTTCGGCGGTGACTTTTACTTATTTGCCGTTTTTGCCGAGAAGCTCATGCTTAACATCCCAGAGCTTCTGCGAAAGGTCAACATAATAATTATGCGGATTTTCAAATCGCGTGACCTCGTCCCAAAGGGTGTCTATTTGCTCCTTGCAGTAATTTCTTATTTCATCAATGTTACGGTCTTTATAAACACATTCGCCTTTTTTGAAAAGCGGTTCGAGAAGCTCACGGACGGTGAAATTCGTGATAGTTTTGCGTTTCCACGTGTAATCGGGGTCAAAAAGCTCATACGGAAGCGAATCGTCAATCTTTTCGCTTGCAAGGGCAATGAGGTCTGCGGCGGCCTTGCCTGTCTCGCGGTCATAAAGGCGGTATGTCCTTTTGTTGCCGGGAGTGGTTATCTTTTGAACGTTCTCGCTCAGCTTGATTTTCGGGATAACCTCGCCATCCTTTTCAACGGCGCACAGTTTGTAAACTCCGCCGAGCACGGGATCGGAGGAAGCCGTTATGAGTCTTTCACCGACGCCGAACGAATCTATTTGTGCCCCCTGAATGAGCATATCTCTTATAATATATTCATCAAGCGAATTTGAAGCGACAATTCCGCAGTCGGGATAGCCCGCATCATCAAGCATTTTTCTTGCCTTGCGTGAAAGATAGGCAATATCACCGCTGTCAATGCGTATTCCCTTGGGTCTCTTGCCCATTGGAGCAAGCACCTCATCGAACACCTTTATCGCATTTGGAATACCGGATTTCAATACGTTGTAGGTATCCACAAGCAGCGTACAGCCGTCGGGATATTCCTCGGCGTATGCCTTGAAAGCATCATATTCACTGTCGAAAAGCTGAACCCAACTGTGTGCCATAGTGCCCAGAGCGGGTATTCCGAAAAGCTCGTCCGAAATCGTGCAAGCCGTTCCAACACACCCTCCGATGTATGCGGCTCGCGCGCCGTAAACCGCACCGTCAAAGCCCTGAGCACGTCTTGAACCGAATTCCATAACGGCTTTGCCCTGCGCGGCTCTTACTATTCTGTTTGCTTTTGTTGCAATAAGACTTTGGTGATTGATTGCAAGAAGCACCATTGTTTCGACAAACTGAGCCTGGATAACGGGGCCCTTGACCTTTACAATCGGTTCTCCGGGGAAAATAGGAGTTCCCTCGGGTATTGCCCAAACATCGCATTCAAATTTGAAATTCGCAAGATAATCGAGAAATTGCTCATCAAAGCCCTTGCTTCTGAGATATTCAATATCATTTTTATCAAAGTTTAGATTCTTGAAATAATTAACAAGCTGTTCAACACCCGCCATTATGACATAGCCGCCGCCGTCGGGGACCTTTCTGAAAAACATATCAAAATAGGCAATAGTATCCTTGAAATTGTTTTTGAAATATCCGTTTGCCATTGTCAGTTCGTAAAAATCTGTGAGCATTGTGAGGTTACGGCGATTTTGCAGATCGTTCATATCGGATTCCCTTTCAAAAGATAATTGATATTATGCTCTATTATGCAGCATTTTCAAAAGGATTACAATATACAATTCAAACAAATTTTAACTCCGAAAAGAATATAATGTATTCTTTAAACCTTAAAAAGGCAGTAAAATACCTGTTTAAGGCAAAAGTGTAAATGTTTTATAAAAGAATCTTTGAAAAACCTAAAAAGTTCAGTTTTTTTCGGCAAAAAGGTGTTGCTTTTTCGGAAAAAGTGTGTTAAAATACAAACATACAAAAAATGCGTATGTTACAATATGGGAATAGCAAAAGATTATACAATTTGTATAATTATTTCCTTTGATAACAAAAATGGAGGTAATTACAATGAGAATCAGAAGACAGCCTCTCGGTGCAAGAAACATTGTCGGTGCAAAAATCGAGGCACGCCGCAAAGCGATCAACATGAAGCAGAAGGATCTGCTTACCCAGCTTCAAATCAAGGGAATCGACCTTAATGCCTCGGGTCTTGCAAAGCTCGAAGGTCAGCTCAGAAACGTTTCCGACTATGAGCTTAAGGCTCTCTCCGAAATTCTCGGAGTTTCGGTTAACGAGCTTCTCGGAATCGAAGAATAATTTTGACCACCACTTTACCCTCTTATATACAACTCCTCATGAAGCCGTTTCCCGAAAAGGGGAGCGGCTTCACCCCTTTTAAAATGTCGGAGAGCTGTTTTAAAATAAATTCGGGGCTTGAAAATCCTGCGATATATGTTAAAATTATAATGTAATAATACGGCATCGCCGTAAGGGAGGCAAACGAAATGGTTAAGGAATTTATGGGCAGAGATTTTCTGCTGAATAACGAGCCGTCGGTAACTGCATATGAGGCGGCCGAAAAAATGCCGATATTCGATTGGCATTGTCATCTTTCACCCAAGGAAATATACGAAAACGAACAGCCGGAGGATATAGCATGGCTTTGGCTTTCGGGAGACCATTATAAATGGAGAGCCATGCGTTCGTGCGGCGTTGACGAGGAACTTATCACAGGTAATGCATCGGGATATGAAAAATTCAAGGCATTTGCTTCGGTTATGCCCTCTTTGATAGGAAATCCGATGTACCACTGGTCGCATCTCGAACTCAGACGTTATTTCGGAATTTACGATATTCTCAACTCCGATACAGCCGAGGATATCTGGAACAGAGCGAATGCGGCGATAAAGGCAGGCGGTTTTACACCGAGAGAACTTATAGAGCGTTCAAACGTTACGCATCTGTGCACGACGGATGATCCAGCCGATTCCCTTGAATATCATATTCTTCTTGCAAACGATGCTTCCTTCAAATGTAAGGTGCTTCCCGCATTCAGACCCGATAAAGCGCTCGGCGTTGATCTGCCGTCGTTCATTCCGTGGCTTGATGCGATGGAAAAGGCGGTCGGAAGAAAAATCGAGAGCTTTGCACAGCTTTGTGAGGCGTTGAAAGAAAGAATGGAATTCTTTGCTTCGTTGGGTTGCTGTGCGAGTGACCATGCCTTTGCTTATGTTCCTTATGAACCGTCAAGTGAAGCGGAGCTTGAAGATATATTCGCTCGCGCAAGGTTGGGCGTGATAACCGATATCGTTGCCGCCGATAAATACAAGACAGCGCTTTTGTCTTTCCTTGCCGCCGAATATGCAAGAAAAGGTTGGGTTATGGAGCTTCATATAGGCCCCATGCGCAACAATAATACGCTTATGTTCGAAAAGCTGGGACCCGATGCGGGATTTGATTCGATTGATGATCAGCTTAT
>CAYNUD010000018.1:0-17876 GCA_964400315.1 uncultured Clostridium sp.
CGTTGCCGGACTTTACTGTCTCGGCGATTCAAGCGGTTGGACAAGAGGCCTTATCATGGCATCCGTTATGGGTGTTCTTATGGGCAGACGGCTTGCGGAAAAAGGCTAATATAAAACTATACGCTTTCCTGACACAAAGGGATTTCCCCTGACTGAAAGGTACACGCTTCACTTTTTATACTGCCGAAACGGCGGTCTTAATAAGCTGTACCTTTCTCGGGTACAGCTTTTTTATTTGGAGGAATTAAAATGCAAACACGTGTTGCGGTTATGTCCGTTATCGTCGAGGATATCGGCTCCGTCGAGAAGCTCAACGAGTTGCTTCACCAATACGGCGAATACATCATCGGCAGAATGGGCATTCCCTACAGAGCGAAAAAAATCAACATTGTTTCCGTTGCGCTTGATGCACCGCAGGACACAATTTCGTCCCTTGCCGGCAAGCTCGGAAACCTGCACGGAGTAAGCGTAAAAACCGCATATTCCAATGTCGGAAGCAATGAATAAGCTGATAGACCGCCTCGAAAGCACACGTTCGCTTTCGAGCAAGGATTACGCCGCTCTTGTTGCCGATTTCACCGCAGAAACTGCGGCATATGCCGCCGAGCGTGCTCTGCGCACAAGGCAAGCGATTTACGGGGACGGTATATTCATCAGGGGACTTATCGAGATAAGCAACGTATGCCGAAACGACTGCCTTTACTGCGGCATTCGCCGCTCCAACCAAAACTGTGAACGCTATATTCTCGGCGAGGAAGAAATACTCTCCTGCTGCCGAACGGGGTATTCTCTCGGCTTTCGCACCTTTGTATTGCAAGGCGGTGAGGGCGTTTTCTCCGTTGCTGAAATATGCAAAACCGTGTCGAGAATCAAAAGCGAATTTCCCGACTGTGCGGTTACCCTATCCCTTGGCGAATATTCATACAGCGAATATCTTTCGATGTATGAATCAGGTGCCGACCGTTATCTGCTTCGCCACGAAACCGCCTGTCCCGAGCATTATGCAAAGCTTCACCCGCCCGAAATGTCCTTTGAAAACCGTATGCGCTGTCTTTACGACCTGCGTAACATCGGCTTTCAAGTCGGTTGCGGCTTTATGGTGGGCTCCCCTTTTCAAACGCCGCAGTCACTTGCGGCAGACCTGAAATTTATAGAAGAATTTAAGCCTGACATGTGCGGCATAGGGCCGTTTATCCCTCAGCACGACACACCGCTCGGGCACTTCTCCGCGGGAAGCACACAGCTTACGGTTTTTCTTCTCTCTCTTATACGCCTCATAAAGCCCAACATACTTCTTCCCGCAACCACGGCTCTCGGAACCGCTGACCCGTTCGGACGGGAAAAGGGAATTTTAGCGGGTGCAAATGTCGTTATGCCAAACCTTTCTCCTGTCGAAGTGCGAAAAAAATATGCCCTTTACGACAACAAAATATCCTCGGGCAGTGAGTCGGCTCAAAACAAGGCCGAGCTTGCCGAAAGAATGGCGGCAATCGGCTATCGGCTATTAACCGACCGAGGAGATATCAAAAAATAAAATATTCTGACGGAAAGAGAAATCTGACCGCAAGAAAGGAAAATCAATATGTCAATTTACAACCCCAAATCAATGAAGGCGGATGAGTTTATCAACGATGCCGAAATCAAAGAAACAATTGCTTATGCCATGGCGAACAAAAACAACGTCGAGCTTGTCGATAAACTGCTCGAAAAGGCACGTCCCGTCAAGAACGGCAACGGCGTTACCTGTGCAGGTCTTTCGCACCGTGAAGCGGCCGTTCTGCTTGCCTGCGATATCCCCGAAAAAGTCGAGGAAATGTACTCCCTTGCGAACGAAATCAAGCTGGCGTTCTATGGAAACCGTATCGTTATGTTCGCTCCGCTATATCTTTCCAATTATTGCGTTAACGGCTGTGTTTATTGTCCGTATCATATGAAAAACAAGCACATTGCGAGAATAAAGCTCACGCAAGAGCAGGTTCGCAACGAGGTTATCGCTCTTCAGGATATGGGGCACAAGCGTCTTGCCATTGAAGCGGGCGAGGATCCTGTGAACAATCCGATTGAGTACATTCTCGAATGCATCAAAACGATATATTCCGTTCACCACAAAAACGGAGATATCCGCAGAGTTAATGTCAATATTGCCGCCACCACAGTTGAAAATTACCGCAAGCTAAAGGAGGCGGGCATCGGCACGTATATTCTTTTCCAAGAAACGTACAACAAAAAAAGCTATCTCGAACTACACCCGACAGGTCCAAAGCACGATTACGATTATCACACCGAGGCAATGGACAGGGCAATGGAGGGCGGAATTGACGATGTCGGCCTCGGCGTTCTGTTCGGTCTCGAGGGCTATATGTATGAATTTGCGGGTCTGCTCATGCACGCGGAGCACCTTGAAGCGGTACACGGCGTAGGCCCTCACACAATAAGCGTTCCGAGAGTCAAGCACGCCGACGACATCGACCCCGACGTGTTCGACAACAGCCTTTCCGATGAGCTTTTTGCAAAAATAATCGCCTGCATTCGCATTGCCGTGCCCTACACGGGAATGATTATTTCCACAAGAGAAAGTGAAGCAGTCAGAGGCAGAGTGCTCGAATACGGCATTTCGCAGATAAGCGGAGCCTCACGCACATCCGTGGGCGGATACACCGAAGTCGAAAGACCTCACGATTCCGAGCAATTTGACGTTTCCGACCAGCGTACCCTTGATGAGGTTGTCCGCTGGCTCATGGAAAAGAACCACATTCCGTCATTCTGCACCGCCTGCTACCGTGAGGGCAGAACGGGCGACCGCTTTATGAGCCTATGCAAGAACGGCCAAATTCTCAACTGCTGTCATCCCAACGCTCTTATGACTCTCACCGAATACCTTGTCGATTATGCCTCGGAGAAAACAAAAACAGTCGGCTTTGAGCTTATCGAAAATGAGCTGAAAAAAATTCCCGGTGAAAAGGTAAGAGAAATCGCAAGACAAAATATTGAAGCAATCAAGGCATCTAACCGCCGTGACTTCCGTTTTTGAGGTAAAAATATGGGACTTAACGACACTTCTTCGGGGGAAA
The DNA here is from genome assembly GCA_964400315.1 of uncultured Clostridium sp. GTDB lineage: Bacteria > Bacillota > Clostridia > Oscillospirales > Acutalibacteraceae > CAG-177. Next base: position 3,072 of record CAYNUD010000018.1, read on the forward strand.
GAATACACATCGGCTTTTTCGGACTGCGTAATGCCGGAAAATCAAGTCTTGTCAACGCCGTCACCGGACAGGCGCTTTCGCTCGTATCGGACATCAAGGGTACAACGACCGACCCCGTGCGCAAAGCCATGGAGCTTTTACCCCTCGGTCCCGTTGTCATAATCGACACTCCGGGCATTGACGACGAAGGTACTCTTGGCAAAATGAGAGTTGCCCGTGCAATGAAAACGCTTGAAAAAACGGATATCGCCGTGCTCGTAACCGACTGTACCGCCGAAATGCAACAGGCCGAGAAAGAGCTGTGCCGTATTTTTGAAGATAAGAAAATACCGTTTGTTATCGCATATAACAAATGTGACCTTGCCGAAAGTGTACCCACTGCGGCGGGGAACAAAATATATGTGAGTGCAAAAAACGGCACCGGAATTACCGCTTTCAAAGAGCTTATCGGCACCCTGACCGCCGACACAAAACCGAAAAAACGACTTGTCGGCGACCTTATCGAAAGCGGCGACACGGTTATCCTCGTAACCCCCATTGACGAAGCCGCACCCAAAGGCAGGCTTATACTCCCCCAACAGCAAACCATAAGAGATATTCTCGACAGCAACGCATTTTGCCTTGTCACTCAGGTTTCCGAGCTTCCCGCCGCCCTTTCGTCGCTCAAAATGCCCCCGAAAATGGTTATCACGGATTCTCAGGCTTTCGGTGCGGTGAATAAAATCGTTCCCGAAAGCATCCCCCTCACCTCTTTTTCCATTCTCTTTGCAAGATACAAGGGCGAGCTTTCGTCACTTGTTCAAGGCGCGGAGGCAATTGATCGCCTCAAGGACGGCGACACGCTTCTCATTTCCGAGGGCTGTACGCACCACCGCCAATGCGGCGACATAGGAACGGAAAAAATGCCCGCATGGCTGAAAAACCACACGGGCAAAAAGCTGAATTTTGAATTTACCTCGGGCGGCGAATTCCCCGAAAGCCTTGCAAAATACGCCCTCGTCATTCACTGCGGAGGCTGTATGCTCGCCGAAAGAGAAATGCTCTCAAGGCTCGACAAAGCGGCGGTACAAAACCTTCCCATGACGAATTACGGCGTTGCCATAGCGCATATGCACGGCATCCTACGCCGCTCACTCACGCCTTTTTCGGGCATATAACCTAAAACTCAACGCAAGCAACACGGGCGGACAAATTGTCCGCCCGCTTGGTTTGTGCTGAATAAAAAGTTTGTCTCTTCAAAAACAACCCTAATAAAATATTACATCACGCAAAGAGTCCCGAGAAGAAGCTGCCTATCTTTTGGAACACCGAGCCGAACCATTCAAAGATTGAAAGGAAGAACTTCCAGAGCCAGAACATATCGTCGTCGTCATCGCCGTCATCATAATCCTCGAGGCCGCTGCCGTCGCTGTAGGAAACGGTCGAAATCTTCGTGCCCTCGGGAGCGTAAATGCTAAAGCTTTCCGATGCCGAATTTGTTTCGACCTTTGTGCCGTCGGAAAGAGTGAGAATGATATTTTCGCCGACGAATTTTTCGTTAAGCTTGACATTTATTACATTGAGCACCTTACCGTTTGCATCCGTGGGAGCGGGATTTATACCGACTCCCATGTTGTTTATTATCGTACCGCCGGTGAGCTTAACAGAGCTTTTGGGGCTTATTATGTAATTTTCGTAGTTGTACGTGTGTCCGATGATGCAGTGATAATCGGAGTGGAAAATGCTTGTGGAAACGGTACCGCCGTTTACGGCTATCTGACCGCAGTATGTCGTGCTGTAGCCGCCGCCGACAGCCGCACCCCATATTGAGCCTGCGACAATGTTACCGCCGTTTATGGTTATCGTATCAATGCTTCCGTAGCGTGAGCTTCCGATGCCCGCACCGTCGGCATCGTTCGATAATGTGAGAGCCGTTACGTCGCCGTCGTTTATCGTGATGTCGCCGCCTTCTCCGTCATCACCGCAGCCGATGCCCGCTGCGTCACCGTAAAGGCTTTCCGCATAAACAACGCCGCCGTCAATCGTTATCTTGCCCGCCGAGCCGTATACTCCGCCGCCGATACCCGCTCCGTAGCCTCTTGAGAGAGCAAATACGGTTGAGCCCTTGATGTTTATCTCACCGCAGTCACGGTGGCCGTGGGTTACGTAACCGCCGATGCCCGAACTGCCCCAACTGCCGACAGACAAAAGACTGCCGTCCGTGTCGTTTATCGTAAGCTTTGAGTCGCCGACGACATCAATGCCTGCACTGCTGTCATATGAGTCAAAGAGATTTGCTCCGTAAAGGTTAAGAGTAAGATTTGAATCATCATAACAACCCACAGAACTGTATTTGCTGCAAATAACGGTGTTAATCATATCTATTTCATAATCACCGTCATCATAAATCCAAGCTCCCTGATCGGACATTTCGGTATATGAACCGATTAAAACATATTTTCCATCATATTCAAAATAGGGTGACCGAGTATTGTCGTTCGCATAATAATATGTGTCGGAGTCTATGCAGATTCCGTATCCGCTATTGAGATTGATAACACCGTTGGGAACGGAGTTTTCGATTGCGACAAGTTCGCTCACTGCGGTTTCGACAGCCGCCGCCATTTTGTCAACATCATTCTGCTTTGAAGCGGGAAGCATTCTCTTAACGCCCTTGAGAGCCGTTACAAGCTTGTTGACGCTTGCGGCGGAATAATCCTCGAGGAAAGCGGGGATTTTCGCAATAGCCGCGTCAACCTTGCTGTAGTCCGCCTCGTTTATAGAGAGAAGCGTCGTAAAAGAGGAAATATCGGTCATCTCGCCGACAGCGTAGCTGCAAGCCGCATAATCCTTTCCGGGGACATGAATCTGAACTCCGTAATATTGGGAATATTCGGAATTGTAAGAGTCGGCTATCCATTTGAAGGAATAAGACGCCGTGGGGTCATATTCAATCGAATATTCTTCGACATATACCTCGTCGTAAGCCTCCTTCATACAATAACCGTGGTTTGTGATAACCCTTGTCGGTACGCCGTTAACATAAACCGCTATGGCATTTCCGTACCAGCTGTAGGGAGCGACAACCTTAACGACAATTGCCTTGTCATAATCGGGGGTTATTCTTTCGTATTCACAGTCGGCGCAGGTATACATTGTGGAAGAACCGCGTTCATTTGTTGCGGCGAGAGCCGTGCCGTCGTCGAAATTATGAAGCTTTGTATATCCGTCGAGATAGTTTCCGCAATGCTCGCAGCTCAAAATACAATTCTCGTCATCGTAGCAAGAGTACTCTGTATAAGAATGCTTAACGGGAGCTTTGGTATAGTAACAGCTGTCGCATTCGGGTGCGCAGGTGTTCTCGTCAACATAGTCATAATATTCTTTCTCATATGTGTGAGGCTGAGTATAGCTGTAGCCGCAGCTCGAGCAGGTGAAGGTGTGACCGTTCTCGTCGTAATCGTTTGTGTATCGGGAGAAAGCATGACCCTCGGTCGAAAGTGCTCTGCCGCATATGCAGGAAGTCTTGCAGGTGTCGGCGTCAACATATTCGCCCTTGGCGGCATAGCAGCTTTCGGTAAATTCAATGTCATGGTCTGCGCAGAAAACGGTATGGGATTTGCCGTCCGATGACTTGGTGTAGGTGAAGTGGTCGGCGGGAGTGCCTTTTGAAACGGTGAGAGAGCCGTCGTCGGAAAGTGCGGGAAGCGGCGAGCCGTCAGCCATGGTGAGGGTCACTTCTTCGCCCATAACACCGTAATTCGAGCCGCATTTTAAGGTCAGGCTGCTGTTATCGGCAACCGTCAGGTTGATGCTGAGGTTACCGTAGAGTGAATAATAATTTGAAGTAGCAATTGTGTTTTCGCCTATAGCGGTCAAATTTACGGTATCATTGTTAAAACCGTAAAAAACAGAACCCGTTCCTATGATGTTCATATCAAGAAAGGTGATGTCACACGATGCAGAAACATAGACGTACCAAGCCTTACCGGTCAGGATATAATTACCGGTAAAAGGTACTGCATCGTTATTGCCGATTTGGTAACCGTACGAATAAATAGAAAGGTATTCATCGGAATGAAGCGCTAAAAACACCGTGTTCGAGTCAACCTCGGTTTCGGTTGCCGCCGAAGCGACGAGTGACGTCATGCCTAAAAGCAGACAGAGCGTCAGCAGGATTGACAAAAATTTTTTCATTTGAGAGCCTCCTTGGTTTGATTTTGTATATTCATATGCACGCTTTCCCGTGCAGTATGGACTATGACAATTAGCAATTAGCAATGAGCAATTAGCAATTGAATTTTTACTGTGAGCTTGCAGTAACTTTTTGCCTCCCATTTTAGGGGAGGTGCCGAGCAAGGCGAGGCGGAGGGGTTTTTATCTCGGAGTTATAAACCGGCTTTCAAAACCCTTTCGACTTTTGCCTACGGCAAAAGCCACTTTCCCTAAAAGGGACAGCCAATTCAACTGTGAGCTGACAGTTTTTCTCGGCCCCCTTGCCCGGTTAGGGATTAGGCTGTAGGCGATTAGGAGTTAGGAAATTTACGCCGAGCCGAAAGTCAATTTTGTCCCCTAATGAATATCTTGCTAAAGTGTTGCACTTGGCTTGACAATCTAGGGAGGCGATGGCACTTCCGCCACCGGCGGCGTTTCGGCGGTTCGCCCCTAAAGGGGTCAGCCACACTCAACTGTGAGTTCGAGCCCCCCAACCGCCTTATAGCCGTATTATAACATAGGGGGCGTAACAAAAGCGTAACAGAAAGGGCCTTTTTGGGGCTTCAAATGTTAACAAATTGTAAACTTTTCAGATTTTACATAAAAAATTTAAAAAACACCGCCGAAAATCTTTCCGATTAACGGCGGTATAATTATATTTTTGAGCGGCGTTTTATGCGACTCTGCCGTATCGTTTGAATTTGCGAAATTCAAGTATTCCCCGTGCGAATGTCTCTTTTACCCTGCCCCTTTAGGCAAAGGGTGAGATTGGCTTTCAGCTTGGCGTTAAAATCCCTAACTCCTAATCGCCTATCACCTAACAGGGCAAATGCAACTGCGAACCGAAGAAAAATACTAATGCTAAACGCCGATAATACAACGCATAAAACGGATAAAGCCTCTCCCTTTCGGGAAAGGCTTTTAAGCATAAAAATATAGCTAAGCTTATGCTTCTTCCTGCTGTTTCTTTGCGAAGCACTCGCTGCAATAAACAGGTCTGTCCTCACGGGGCTTAAAGGGAACCTTTGCAACTCCACCGCAGGAATCACAAGTTGCCTCAAACCATTCACGCTCTCCGCGGGTAGCATTCTTGCGTGCGTCACGGCAAGCCTTGCAGCGCTGGGGCTCGTTTACGAAACCTTTCTCGGCGTAGAACTCCTGTTCACCGGCCGTGAAAACGAATTCGTTTCCGCATTCCTTACAGATGAGAGTTTTGTCTTCGTACATGTTAGTTAACCTCGCTTGAAAAATATATTTTTCGCCCTTTGACGGATTTGCACCGCCGCCTTTGTTTTACAACGCTCTTCTATGAGCTACGGGGCATATAAAAGCTCTCTGAGCCTTTTTCACAACTTTAAGCGTATTTTTTTGCGTATACGCTGAACGGCATTATCGACCGATTTAACGCTTGTACCGAGCTTATCGGCAATTACGGCATAGCTTTTCTTTTCGAGCATAAGATCAAGAACACGGCGTTCGTACTCCGAAAGCTCGCTGTCGACTATCTGCCAAAGCTCCGACGGGACAGCTTCGTTATCAATAATATTTGCGGGGTTCGATGCGTTATCTGCAAGCTGTTCTTCTTCAAGAGGAACCGCACCGGTAAGCGGAAGATTTGCACCGTTGTTGTTTCGATTGAACGCATTTATCATGCGGCTCTTGATGCAATTTGCGGCATACGCTTTAAATGGAACACCCTTTGACACATCGAATCTTTTGACCGCTTCAAGAAAGCCGAGCATCCCCTCTTGAACAAGATCCTCATCCGAAATTCTGACATTCGCAAAGCTCGCCGCTTTCGCCTTGGCTATCGGCATAACGGAAGCAATGAGCAAAGACATTGCCTCATCGTCGCCTGCCGCGGCACGAACCGCAAGCTCATTCTCATTAATATCATCCGAAGCGTTTCTCGGCATTCTCAAACCTCACAAAATCCTCTTGAAGATAATAATAAGCTAATTTTTGAATTTTGTCAACAACTTTTTTGCCGTTTAGTGAAAATATTTTTGTTAATAGTTACAAATACAACATCAATCCCCACATATTGTGCTTACCGAACCCAACTTTTGTGCGTTTTCCGTCGCCGCACACATAAGTGAAGCCCTCGTCACAGAACGTTTGCCGTACTTTGCTCTTATTCCGTCAACGCTCATTTCGAGTCTTTCGAGCTTTAATGCCTTTTTGTAATCATATTCGAACGACATTTGCAGGCACTCGCTGTCGCTCATCAGCTCACAAGCCCGTATGCCCACCGAACGCACCGTTTTATGCCATTTCCAATTCTTTCGGAAGAGCTCCATGCCTATTGCCGCAAGCTCCCTCGCAAGACGTGTCGGCTCGGAAAGCTTCACCTGCCGCTCAACGGTTATCAGCATGCAGTCTCTTATATGAAGCTGAACCGTACCGCACAGCAATGAGCATTTTCTCAACTTTTCGGATATGCTCTCCGAGAGTGCCAGCAGTGTTCTGTATACCTGCGCATCGCTTGTCAAGTCCTCGCTCCCCGTCACACTCTTTCCTATGCTCTTTGCGGCCGGAAGCTCGCTTTCACGCAGAACGGGTGAAGAATCGCCGCCCACCGCATTACTCCAGATACCCTCACCGCTTTTTCCGAATGCGGATACTAAAAAATCCCTGCCTATCATACCGATATCGCCTATTGTAATTATTCCGAGAGAATTCAACCTTTGCTTTGCGCTTTTTCCGATCCACAAAAGGTTTTCTGCCGGCAAAGGCCAAACAATTTCCTTAAAATTTTCTCTTGTGATAACGGAAATTCCGTTCGGCTTATTTAGGTCGCTGCCGAGCTTTGCAAAGCACTTGTTGAAGCTGACCCCGACGGAAACGGTCAAGCCTAATTCTTTGAACATACGCTCGTTTATCTCCCGCGCAATTTTCTCACCGCTCCCGAAAAGCAATGAACTGCCCGTAACATCAAGCCAACACTCATCCGCACCGAACGCCTCGACCATATCCGTATACTGCTCGTAAATCGCCCTTGCCCGACGTGAAAAATCCATATAGCGGTCATAGTGCGGCTCAACTATTTTCAGGTTCGGACATGCCTGTTTTGCCTCCCATATCGGTACGGCAGTCTTTACGCCGTATGACTTTGCAAGCTGATTTTTTGCCAAAACGATTCCGTGTCTGAGTGCCGCATCACCGCAAACAGCAAAAGGCACTTCTTTTAACGAAGGGTCAAAAACACTCTCTACGCTTGCAAAAAAATTATCCAAATCACAATGTAATACCGACCGTTCCATATTGCCATCTCCGAAATCTGCGTCGAACATTTGTTCGCTTTGTTATTTTACATCTTAATTTTCATTTTGTCAAGAGGTAATTTTTTATTTAGGGATAAAAAAATATTAAGGTTAAAAAATATATTCGGAGGTGTTGAAAACGGACGAAAAAAATCGAATTTTGTGGCGTGTTGCGACAGCTCTCGCGGTAAATCTCGCACTTCTTGTTTTGCTGTGTACCGTTACGGGAAATGCGGCTTACGCCTGTCTCGGATGCAGTGGTGAGCGTGTTGCCGCAATACAGCGCTTCTTGCGCAAAGAAGGATTATACAACGGAGAAATAAGCGGAATATACGATATGTCGCTGAGAAAAGGAATCAAAGAATTTCAGAGAAAACACGAACTTTCCGAGAGCGGAGAAGCTGATGCGAAAACTGTCTCGCTCTTGGGGATATCCTCAAAAAGCGGTCAGTGCTTTCATACGGAAACAGAGCTTCTCGCAAGATATTTGCAGGTAAAATACCCCTCGTCAAGCTTTCCCGAACTGTTAAACGAAGCACGGGAAATCACGGACACACTGCCGTCGCTCACAGCTTTACTGCGTTGCGAAGAGGATGTTGCAAAGCAGATACTTGATGTCGAACCGTCCTCTCAGGCATATGAAGCGGCTTGCGAAGCACTTTTCGAAAAATAAAAGCGACTCGACTTGAGCCGCTTTCTCTCTATCGAATTTTTTGTATCAGCCCGACGGCAAGACTTATCGCGCCGCACGACATCATTACCACAATCGGGTTGAACTTAAATTTTCTTAAAGCAAAAAATGCTGCGGCAAAAAGAATTGCTCCGAGCCATTCAACGGCGGAAACGCTTATCTGTGCAGAGCCGAAAACAACGTTTATCAAAATCGAAATTCCCGCCGAAGCAATAAGTGCAACCACGGCGGGCCTCAGGCTTCCGAGCACATTTTGAACCGCAGACACATTTTTATACTTAATGTATATCAGTGCAAGAGCGGAAACAATGATGCATGAGGGCAAAATACATCCGAGCGTTGCAATGACCGCACCGCCGATACCGGCAATACGTATTCCCACAAAGGTTGCGGAATTTACCGCGATCGGCCCAGGTGTCATTTCGGCAATGGTGATAAGATCGGTAAATTCACTCATCGTCAGCCACCCGTATTTTTCAACAACACTGCTTTGAATTATCGGCATAGCGGCATATCCGCCCCCGACACTGAACATTCCGACCTGCAAAAAGCTGAGAAAAAGCTGTAAATATATCATTTTTTCTCCCTTCTTGCTCTTTTGAAGCATTCAGTGGCAATTCCCACCGCCGCCGCGGTAAGAATTATGATTATCACATTGACTCCGAAGAAAAACGTTGCCGCAAACGCCGCAAGCATCACAGCAATATGTATAACCGAGCGCTCCTTGAATACTTTTTTACCGAGTGAAAATACAACATCGAGAATTACCGCCGCAACGCCTGCCTGCATTCCCTTGAGCACAAGTGCAACATATTCGTTGCTTGCGAATGCCGAATAGAAAAATGATATTACCGAAAGTATCGCCATGGGCGGAATTATCGTTCCGAGCACGGCAACAAGCATTCCCGCAAGACCCGCAACACGCCATCCGACAAGAATTGCGGCATTGACCGCTATTGCCCCGGGGGATGACTGAGCAAGTGCGGTCATATCGAGCATTTCTTTTTCGTCAATCCATTGAAGCTCATCGACAAACTTTTTCTTCATAAAGGTCACGATAACAAAGCCTCCGCCGAAGGTAAAGGAGCTTATATAAAGCATGGACAAAAAAAGTTTGAGCAGCTTGCGTCCCTTGCTCATCTGATTCGAATTATTCTCCACAAAACACACCTCAAAATCTATTATAACACCCGAATGGCGCAAAGTAAAATGTTTTTAAAAATTCGCACCGTCCGCAATCGAAACTGTGAACGGTGCAATCCTTTTATTTTACTTTGTAGCCCTGTGCTTCAATGACGGCTTTAAGTGCTTCGTTCGAAATATCGGCATTGAGCGTAACCTTTGCCGTGCCGCTCTCATGGCTTACCTCGGCAACCGTTACCTCGGGAAGCTCCTCAAGCACACTTTTTACCCTTGCCTCGCAGTGAGCACACATCATACCCTCAACATAAAGTGTTTTTTCCATAGCTGTTTTTTCCTCCGTAATATTTATTTTTGCATTTGTTTCCGTTTTGAAAAAATTAAGTCTCAGCGCATTCGTAACAACGCAGAAGCTTGAAAGACTCATTGCCGCAGCGGCAAGCATGGGATTTAACTGCCAGCCGAATACGGGAATGAATACGCCCGCCGCAACCGGAATGCCTATAACATTATAAATAAACGCCCAAAACAGATTTTCTTTTATATTTCTCAGCGTTGCACGACTGAGCCGTATTGCCGACGGAACATCCGAAAGTCTGCTGTTGACAAGCACGACGTCCGCCGCATCAATGGCAATATCCGTGCCTGCGCCTATGGCAATTCCCGTATCTGCTCTTGTAAGAGCGGGAGCATCGTTTATTCCGTCTCCGACCATGACTGTTTTACCCTTTTCGCTCAGTTCACGAACGACCTTTTCTTTTCCATCGGGTAAAACCTCTGCAATAACCCTATCAACACCTGCCGCTTTTCCGACTGCCTCGGCTGTTCGCCTGTTATCACCCGTAAGCATAACAACCTGCAAGCCCATTTTGTGGAGTCTGTCTATTGCCTCCCTGCTGTCCTCTTTAAGAGTGTCCGCAACGGCAATAATTCCGAGAAGCTCGCCCTTATACGAAAAGAACAAAGGTGTTTTTCCTTCCTCGGCAAGATGCTCCGATGAAGCCTTATACTCTGTCGGAATATGCGCATGCTCCGATATATATGCCAGATTTCCGCCGACAAGCATTTCACCGTCGAACACGGCACAAAGTCCGTTACCGGGAAGCGCTTTGAAGTTTGAAACCTCAAACGGTACTGTTTTGTCCGCCCGTGCATATTCGTTTATCGCTCCCGCCAGCGGATGCTCACTCTTTTCTTCAAGCGAATACGCATATTTGAGCAGTTCTCCACGTGAAATTCGGCACGGTATTATATCCGTAACCACAGGCTTGCCGCTCGTAACCGTCCCCGTTTTATCAAGAACCACGGTTTTCGCCTTTCCTGTTTCTTCAAGAGAAACGGCGGTTTTGAAAAGTATTCCGCTTTTCGCACCGACACCGCTTCCGACCGTTATCGCAACGGGTGTGGCAAGTCCGAGAGCACATGGGCAGCTTATTACAAGCACACTGATTCCTCTTGCAAGTGCAAAACCGAAGCTCTCGCCCGCAACAAGCCAACCGATAACCGTAACTGCGGCTATTGCCATAACCGACGGCACGAACACCGCCGACACTCTGTCTGCAATTTTGGCTATAGGCGCTTTTGTTGCCGATGCATCCTCTACCATTTTGATTATCTGTGAAAGCGTTGTATCCTCGCCGACACGTGAAGCCTCACACTTCATAAAACCCGAAAGATTGACGGTTCCGGCCGAAACAAAACTTCCCTCATGCTTATCCGACGGCAAGCTTTCACCCGTAAGAGCAGATTCGTCAACCGCCCCGCTTCCGTCAATCACCGTTCCGTCAACGGGAATGCTCTCACCGGGTCTGACAATGAATATGTCGCCGATTTTCACCTGTTCAATCGGTACGGACACCTCTTTGTCCTCCCGTATCAGCTTTGCCGTTTTAGGGGTCAGCTCCATAAGTCCTTTCAAAGCGTTCGTTGTTTTGCCCTTTGACCTCGCTTCAAGCAACTTTCCGACCGTTATTAGGGTCAAAATCATTGCGGCAGATTCAAAATAGTATTCGTGCATGTATCCCATCGCCGCTTCGGTATCGCCGAAAGTTTGTGCATTAATTGCTCCGAAAAGAGCGTAGACACTGTATCCGAACGCCGCCGTCGAGCCCAGTGCGACAAGCGTATCCATATTAGGCGCACGGTTCACCACACCCTTAAAGCCGCTGATGAAGAATCTTTGGTTTATCACCATGACCGATGCCGCAAGCAAAAGCTGTATAAGTCCGTTTGTCGCCGGAGAATGCTCCAACAACGCCGGGAGCGGCAAGCCGATCATGTGCCCCATGGAAAAATACATCAGCACCGCAAGAAATATTACCGATGCCGCAAGCCGCTTTATTATTTCGGGCGTTTCCTTATCTTTGATTTCGGCATCTGACTTTTGAACCGTCTTTGCGCCCTTCGGTGTAGCGCCGTAGCCCGCCGCTTCGACAGCCGCAATAATGCTTGACGAGTCCGCTGTACCCTCAACACCCATTGTATTCATCAAAAGATTTACCGAGCATGAGGTCACTCCGTCAACCGCCGAAACCGCTTTCTCAACTCTTGCACTGCATGCGGCACAGCTCATGCCCGTTACATCATATTGCTCCATTTACCTCGCCTCTTTTCTGCCGTATGTTCTTTTTTGCCCCGCACAGACATATATTCTTCGCAAGGGGGACGAATTTATGAACATGAAACGGTTTTTCTTTCTCGGTATTCCGATAATATTTATTATCGGAAGCCTCTTTCATTTTATTTATGAGCTTACGGGAAATTTGTTTATCGTCGGTCTGCTGACACCCGTAAACGAAAGCGTTTTCGAACACATGAAGCTCGCATTTCTGCCGACGGTTCTTTATTTCGCCGGATATTGCGCTTTTGCAGAGAAAAAACCCGACAGAAATAAATTTACCTTTGCCGCCGTTATATCTCAGATAACAAACGCCTTGCTCATGCCGTTGATATTCTACGGATATACTCAGGCATTCGGCGTTGAATGCATCCTTGCCGATATTTTGATATATCTTGTTTCAACCGCCTCGGGACAGCTTTTAGCCGCACATTTTTATAAATACGGCAAAGCTCCGGACTACCGTATCGGAATAGCCGTTACCGCCGCGCTCGTCATCCTTTTTGCCTATTGGACGGCTTATCCGCCGAATTTACCGCTGTTCGGTGACCCGACGGCATAAATCAATCAATATAGAATACTCTGCCCGATTTTCTTTCCGAGGCAACGGGAATTTCTCCGTCGGCATAGCCGAGAATACAATTGCCTATTCCCTCGTAATCACCCTTAACACCGAGGTCCGCAAGTATCGCCTTGCCCTCTTCGCTGTCGAAAACCTCTTTCGCACGGTGAATCCAGCAACTCGAAACACCTTTTTCATGAGCGGCAAGCATAAGATTTCCCATTGTAAGACTGCCGTCATAAACATATGTCGGGCAGGCTTTATTCGCAAGCACTACAAGCACTACGGGCGCACCGTAAAACGGGTCCTTATCCATACCCGCAACCGCCGCATTAAGATGTGAAAGGCGGTCACGCATTTCTTTGTTCCTAACAGCAATTATAATCGGCGCCTGCATATTTCTGCCGCTCGGAGCATAAATCCCCGCCTCGATTATTTCGTTAACGATATCCTCGGGCACGGTATCGGGCTTAAATTTTCGAACGCTTCTGCGTGTTTTCATATTTTCAATCGCACTGCTCATGTTTTACCTCCGTTATTTGCTCATTCCGCTCTTTTCGGCGGCATGAGCTTTTATCGCTTCAAACGATTTTTCGCTGATATCATGTTCTATTTTACAAGCATCCTCGGCGGCGGTTTCTTCGTCAACGCCGAGCATAACAAGCAAGCGGGTTATAACCGTGTGGCGTTCATATATTTTCTTTGCGATTTCAAGCCCGCTTTCGGTAAGGGTGATATATCCGCCCGCATCAATCAGAATATAATTTCCGTTTTTCAGCAAGCCCATGGCTCTGCTGATACTCGGTTTTGAATAATTCATATACTCCGCAACATCAAGCGAACGCACCGAACCGATTTTCTGCGACAACACATAGATAGTCTCAAGATACATTTCTCCCGATTCCTGTAAATGCACCGCAAGCTCTCCCTTCATACATATTTATCAATAATATAATATCACCCCGCCGCAAAAAAATCAAGTTATCCTGTGCTAACCGATTAAATTTAACAATTATAAAAGCGGTGCGACTCATACAAACCGCACCGCCTGAGATTATTTTTCGAGAAATCTTGAAAGGAATTCCTTTGTCTTCGCGTTTTGGGGATTGCCGAATATATCGGCGGGCTTACCCTCCTCGCAAATAACGCCGTCCGACATAAACACCACATTGGTGGAAACATCACGCGCAAATGCCATTTCATGGGTGACAACCATCATCGTCAGTCCCTCTTCGGCAAGATTACGCATAACCGCAAGCACTTCGCCTACCATCTGCGGGTCAAGAGCACTCGTGGGTTCGTCAAAGAGCAAAACCTCGGGCTCCATTGCAAGCGCTCTCGCAATTGCCACTCTCTGCTTTTGACCGCCCGAAAGCTGTGCGGGCTTTGCATTGATAAACGGCTCCATGCCGACCTTGCGAAGATATTTCATTGCCGTTTCTTCCGCCTCTGCGTGTTTTTTGCCGAGAACGGAAACCTGTCCGACAATGCAGTTCTTAAGTGCCGTCATGTTGTTAAAGAGATTGAAGCTCTGAAAAACCATGCCGACTTTTGCACGGTATTGCGACAAATTGAAATCCTTATCGGTAATGCTCTTTCCGTTATAAAGAACCTCACCCGACGTAGGCGTTTCAAGCAGGTTGATACAGCGAAGCATCGTACTTTTACCGGAGCCCGAAGCTCCGATTATACTTAAAACTTCTCCCTTGCTTACGCTCAAATTAATATCGCGCAAAACTTCATGTTCGCCGAATTGCTTTTGTAAATGGACAAGCTCTATAACCTTTTCAGCCATCAGTTTTCCTCCTTTTTGATGCGAATCTCGGCATCAACATCGGTCTGAGAGCCGAAAATGGTGTAATTGTCCTTACCGTCAAGTTTCTTTTCGATGTAACGAAGTAAGCGCGTAACGGTAAATGTGAGGATAAAGTAAAGCACGCAGACCACAAGATAGGTCTGAAAAGTTTGGAAATTCGTGCGTTTAATAACACCTGCAAAGTAGTACAATTCCGTAACGCCGATAACATTCAGCACAGAGGTATCCTTTATGTTGATAACGAACTCGTTGCTGACCGACGGCAAAATATTACGCATAACCTGCGGAATTATGACCTTAAGCATGGTCTGCGAATGCTTCATGCCTATTGACATCGCACCCTCAAACTGGCCCTTGTCTATGGATATTATTCCGCCGCGGACTATCTCTGCCATATATGCGCCGGTGTTAATGGAAACTATCAAAATTCCCGAAGGAATCAGCGGAAGCGTGTTTCCGCCCGAAGCAAAAGCGTAGCCCCAATAAATGACCATGGCCTGAACCATCATGGGAGTGCCTCTG
>CAYNUD010000019.1:0-17513 GCA_964400315.1 uncultured Clostridium sp.
ATCAAAATACTTTCAAGCTCGGGGTCGACTATCGGTCCGCCAGCAGAGAGCGAATAAGCAGTAGAGCCTGTCGGCGTTGCCGCAACAATTCCGTCGCTTAAGTAGCTGTTAAAAACTCTGCCGTTGAGTGCCACGTCAATCAAGGTCATGCGCTGCTTTTCTTCATTTGTTATAAAGCAATCGTTAACACAGAAGTCCGAGCTTAAGCACTTGTCACCGTCCATAATGCTCGCTTTCAGCATGATTCTTTTATCAACGGTATAATCACCCTCAATGAGCCTTGAAAGCAAATCCAGCTCATTATCCTCAAGACCTGCCATATACGCAAGTCTGCCCGCATTTATGCCGAGAATCGGTTTATCGTGCATAACCGCATATTTTGCGGCGTGGATTATCGAACCGTCACCGCCTACCGCAATGACCGCATCACACTGTTCAAGAGCTTCTTCTGCCGGAATAAACTCGGCTTTTGTTGACGAAAATATTTCTTTATTCTCCTCAAAGAATGCATACCGTGCGCCGAGCGCATCAAGACTTTTACATACTCCGCAGGTTACCTTGAGCGCTTCGGAACGTGTAAGGTTCGGTATCAAGGTTATTTTCACAGGCATTTCCTCCCGTAATTACTTATCGAGCCGCTCGTGCGAAAGTGCAACCAAGTCGGCAGCATTGCCTTGCCAACCGAGCTTCGGCTGTGAGCTTTTTTCGATAAACATGAGATATTCTATGTTTCCCTCGGGCCCCTTTATAGGTGAAAAATCAACATTTATAACGGAAAATCCGCTTTCAAGCGCAAATTCCGTTATGGAAGAAACAACGCTTTCATGCACTGCGCGGTCACGGACAACGCCTTTTTTCCCGACGTTTTCCCGTCCCGCTTCAAACTGCGGCTTTATAAGGCAAACTGCCTTACCGCCGTCACGCAGAAGCTCACGCATTACGGGAAGAATTTTTTTCAGTGATATAAACGATACGTCCACCGATGCGAAATCCGTTTCCTCCGGTATCTGCTCATGCGTAACATAGCGAAAATTCGTGCGTTCCATATTTACAACTCTCTCATCGCACCTGAGCTTCCACGCAAGTTGACCGTAGCCGACATCAATCGAATACACCTTTGCCGCTCCGTTCGAGAGCATACAATCGGTAAAGCCGCCTGTGGAAGCACCGATATCCATACAGATACAACCGTTCAAATCAAGCCCGAAGCTACGGACCGCCTTATCGAGCTTCAGACCACCTCTGCTGACATACGGATTTACCGCACCCCTAACCTCGATAATATCGCTTTCTTTAACTGCCGTGCCGCCCTTAACAGCCTTTTGACCGTTAAGATATACACTACCCGCCATTATAAGAGCCTTAGCCTTTTCTCTCGTTTCGGCAAGGCCCCGTTCAAAAACGGCGACGTCAAGCCTTAGCTTTTCGTTCATTGCTTCACCTGCTTTTCAATCGTTTCCGCAATACCCTTTGCATCAAGCGAATATTTTTCAAGCTGTCTGCCGACACTTGCGTGCGCAACAAATTCATTATCGACAGCGGTAACTCCGTAGCTGCCGTCAAAACCTTTTTCGAGCAACTCAAAGCCGAGCTTTTCACCCACTCCGCCGTCCTTCATGCCCTCCTCAAAGAAATGAACGCTCCTGCAATTACAAAGAGCTTCACAAATACCGCTCGGAAGAGGCTTGATTCTCACAAGATTTACTATTTTAACATTTATTCCTTTTTCGGCAAGTTCTCTTTTTGCCGAAAGTGCATTGAATACCGTTCTGCCGTATGTCACAATTGCCGTATCCGCCTGCGTATCGCCGAACACGCTCATTTCATCCGCAACAGTCCTTGTCTGTGCTTCCTCGGGTTCAACTCCTCTCGGATAACGAATAACGATAAGCCCCGAATCTTTATAAAACGCGGAATACAAAGCCGAATTTATCTCGGCATAGGTAGACGGCGAATATACAGTAGTATTCGGTAAGCTCTGCAAAAGCGGGACATCAAACAAACCCTGATGAGTCTCTCCGTCCTCGCCTACAAAGCCCGCTCTATCAACGGCTATTATCAGCTTACGGCGCTGAAGAGCGCCGTCGTGTATGAGCTGATCGACCGCACGCTGTAAAAATGTCGAATATACCGCAAACACGGGAAGCATACCACCCGCCGAAAGTCCGCTTGCAAATGTTACGGCATGTCCCTCGGCTATTCCGACATCGAAAAACCTGTCGGGATATTTTTGCGAAAACTCCGAAAGTCCCGTTCCGAGAGTCATTGCCGCCGTTATTGCGCAAATACGTTTATCCTTTGCGGCAAACGAGCACATCGCCTTACCGAAGCTCGAAGAATAAGTTTCGCCCGAGGGCAACGCTTCACCTGTATTCGCGTCAAAATGAGAAATTCCGTGGAATTTTTCGGGAGAATGCTCCGCATAATCATAGCCTCTGCCTTTGAGCGTATTAACATGAATAAGTACGGGACCCGCAACCATCTTGGCGCTGTCCATCGCTTCACACAAAAGATTTATGTTATGTCCGTCAACGGGACCGATATATTTAAAACCCAAATCCTCGAAAAACGAGCTCGAATAGATTATGTTTTTAAGAGCCGTCTTCAGTTTGAACAGATGGTTTGACAACGATTTTCCCACGAGGGGTATTCTGTTGAGGGCCTTCTCCGTTCCCGCCTTGAAACGATAATACTCGGGCTTTGCTCTGACGGTGGCAAGATAGCGTGCAAGCGCGCCGACATTCTCCGATATGGACATTTCGTTATCGTTAAGAATAACAATAAGCCTGTTGTGCGTTGAGCCCGCATGATTGAGAGCTTCATATACCATACCGTTGCCGAACGAACCATCTCCGATAACTGCAACAGCATAGTTTTTTGAGCCCTTGAACGAATTTGCCGCCGCGATTCCCGCCGCCTGAGAAACCGAAGTTCCCGCATGGCCCTCATAAAAGCTGTCATGCTCACTTTCATCCGGACGCGTGAATCCCGAAAGTCCGCCTTCGGTACGCAGAGTGGAAAAACGACTGTATCTGCCCGTCAGCAATTTATGCGTATAAGCCTGATGGCTTACATCCCATATTATTTTATCTGCGGGTGAATCAAAGCACTTGTGTATAGCGACCGTAAGTTCAACCGTACCGAGATTGGAAGCAAGATGTCCGCCCGTCGAAGCAACGGTCTCTATCAACTTCCCGCGTATCTGTGTGCAAAGAAGCGCCAACTCGGCATCACTTAATTTTTTAAGGTCTGCGGGCGTTTTGATATCCGCAAGTACAGAATTATGAATCATACTTCTCAGCTTTTCCTGCTTGAAAGCCTGTCCGCAAGCTCGGCAAGAAATTCTCCTTCACTTCCGAAAATACTAAGCGCTTCTTTTGCCTGCTCGGTAAGCTCCGAAGCAAGTCTGTTTGCGCCATCAAGCCCGAGAAGGGACACATAGGTTGACTTTCCGTTTTCACTGTCACTTCCTATGGGCTTCCCAAGTACGCTTTCGCTGCTCGTAACGTCAAGAATATCGTCAACTATCTGAAACGCAAGGCCCACGGCAGCGCAATATTTTTCGGCCGCCGCCGTTTGAGCTTTGCTCGCTCCCGCCGCAATACAACCCATCAGTGCCGCCGCTCTTATAAGCTCGCCTGTTTTGAGCCTGTCTGTTTTTTCAAGTGTATCCGCATCGGCACTTTTCTTTTCGTTTTCGATATCCATGACTTGACCGGCTATCATACCCGAACAGCCCGCCGCCCTTGCCAGCAAGCAGCCGGCCTCCGCCTTTTTTTCTGCGGAAAGATTCGATGCGGAAAGGACGGTCTCAAACGCCAATGTTAAAAGTCCGTCACCCGCAAGAAGAGCATTGGCATATCCGAAGGTCTTGTGATTTGACGGCTTTCCGCGTCTCATGTCATCATTATCCATACACGGTAAATCATCATGAATAAGAGAATAAGTGTGTATCATCTCAATGGCCAACGCAAACTGGAGAGCATCTGCGGGATTGCCTCCGCACAAGCGGCAGAATTCAAGCGTTAAAATCGGCCTTATTCTTTTACCGCCGTTTTCGAGAGAATACGACATCGCACGAAGCATGACCGAAAGTCCTTCCGATTCTCTGCCTTTAAATGCTTTTTCCGAAACGACGTGTGCCGCACTTTCGTTTATCAGACCGATATATACGTCGCTTCTTTCTTCGAAAATACTCATGCTTCCTCCGTTTCGGCAGAAAGCTCGCTAATTTTAAGCTGTGCCTTTGTAAGAATATCGTTGCACTGCGCCGCAAGCACCGTGCCCTCCTCGTAAAGCTTCATCATTTCCTCAAGAGAAAGACTGCCGCTTTCGAGCTTTTCCGCTATTTCTTCAAGTCTTGCAACCGATTTTTCGTAATTTATCTTTGCCATAAAAAACTGCCTTTCATTCCGTAACCTCGCATTTAAGCTCGCCACCCGCAAGTCTCAAATCTATCCTGTCACCGAGCTTTACCTCGGTCGGGTCGGTAAGAATTTTTCCGTTGAAGCTCGCCGCCGCGAAGCCTCTTGCTATTATTTTAAGCGGACTCAGTGCATCCAATCTTGTGCAAAGCGCCGCCGTTTTATTTATATCAAGCTGTACGGTGTGGCGAACAGCGGTGTCAATTCTGACCCATGCTCCGTCGCATCTCATGACCAAATCATTTATATAATTTTTCGGACTTAGTCTCTTAATAAGCCTTGTCCTTGAATCGAGTCTTTGCCGCTGTGTATCGACAAAGCCCTTGACCGCCGAAGCGTTACGCCTTGAAAGAGCTTCGATGTGTCTCAGAAGCTCCGCCGTGTCCGGCACCGCAAGCTCCGCCGCCGCCGAAGGCGTAGGAGCACGCAAATCCGCCGCAAAATCGCAGATAGTATAATCTGTTTCATGTCCGACAGCGGAAATTACGGGTATTTCGCTCCGTGCAACGGCAAGTGCCACCGCTTCCTCGTTGAATGCCCAAAGCTCCTCCGCAGAACCGCCGCCTCTGCCGACTATAAGTACATCCGCGGCCATTTTGCGGTTGAAAAGGTCTATCGCTTCCTTTATCTGCTCGGCGGCGTTTGCTCCCTGAACCTGCACGGGGCAAAGAATGAGCTGTGCCGCAGGAAAACGTCTTGAAATAACATTGACAATATCTCTTATCGCCGCTCCCGTAGGAGACGTGACAATGCCTATTCTCTGCGGATATTTCGGGATCGGTTTTTTCCTGTTCTCATCAAAAATTCCTTTTGCGGCAAGCTTTGCCTTAAGCTGCTCAAAAGCGACTCCCAAAGCACCTGCACCGTCGGGCTGCATGTCGTCAATATAAAGCTGATACTGACCGTCCCGTTCAAAAACGGACACTCTGCCTTTTATAACAACGTTCATAGAATTTTCGGGCATAAAGCGCAGCCGCGAATTTGCCGATTTGAACATAACCGCCTTAATACTCGAATATTCATCTTTTACGGTCATATAATAGTGACCCGTGCGATAATGGTTCGTAAAATTCGATATTTCACCTTGAACAAAAACCGTTTGCAGGTTCATATCCTCTTCGATTATTGATTTTACATATCTGTTAAGCTGACTTACGCTCAGTACAACGCCCGTCATAAAACGCCCTCCCTGAACGCCGCAAGCAAAGCCGTTCCCGCCGCATTGTCGCAGGAAAAATCCGCACAAGCAAATTCGGCGTTGAATTTTGAGGTTATGCGAGCCTTAATGATTGAATTTGACGACACGCCTCCGGCGAAAACAACAGGCATTTCTCCGTATTGAGAAAAAGCATATTCCGTTAGTTTTTCGAGAGTTTTTCCGATATAGTCAAAACAATATCTTGCAATCTCCGATTTCGGAACACCTTGCATCAGCTTTTGTTTGCACTGATTTTCAAGACCCGAAAAGCTACATTCCCCGTCTTTTATGCTGATTTTGGGGTTAAAGCTCTCCGCGCTGTCGAGAGCAAGCGCTTCAAGCTCTTTTCCGCACGGAAAGCGAAGTCCCATCATAACGCCCGCACGATCAATCGCCTGTCCCGCATTGAGGTCTCCGGTGCCGCCGATAATTCTCACCGCAAAGCCCCTTTCGGCATTCGGTGAAGCAAGGAGCATTTCGGTTGTTCCTCCCGAAACGTGGAATGCGATAAATTCTTTGTTCATAAGTTCAAGAGCATTTGCGGAATAAAGAGCGGCCGCCATATGCCCCGCTTGATGTGAAAAAGTATAAACGGGCTTGTCCGTCACCGAACCGATACATTTTGCCGCGCCGAGGCCCGTCAAAAAGCACGGCATATATGAACCTTGAACGTCTCTCGGTCTGTCGGAGACTCCGATAGCGGAAATCTCCGTCGGTACGGCAAAAAGCTCTTCCATCAGCCGTTGAAGCTGTACCGTGTGATGAAAAACAGCATCGCTTTGTCGTATACCCTTTTCGCCGTCTTTTACGGGAAGAAGCTGTTTTTTCTGAAACACCGTTTTCTTTTCACTGTCATACAATGCGCACGACGTCGTGTAATTGCTCGTATCAATGCCGAGAGTTATCATAATTTCTTTTCTTCCTTTGCGACCGTTCCGAGAACGCCGTTTACGAAGGTGCAATCTTCTTTTGATGCGTACTTCTTGCTCAGCTCTACCGCTTCGTTTATTGCCGCACCGACGGGAACCTGCGTAAAAAGAAGCTCATACACGGCAAGTCGGAGCACCGCAAGAGAAACCTTAGACATTCTTGCTTTTTTCCAGCCTACCGAATATTTCTCGATAATCCCGTCAATTTCCTCACACTTTTCGCAAACGCCGAACGCAAGTGTTTGCGTAAACTCATCTCTGTCGGCAATCTCGCTTTCAACAGCAAGCTCGTACAGCTCGTTCATCGGGACATCCTCGTTGAACGATTTTTCAAATATAAGAATAAACGCCTGCTCTCTCGCTTCGCTTCTTGTCATTTTATAACATCCTCCGAAAAGTCACGAACAACCTCCGGCCGAATAAAGACTTCGGTCGGCGGCTGTTTTTTGTTTTTTGTCGAAACACCGATGTATTTCATGCGAATATTATAACATAGCTTGCGGGAATATACAAGAAATATTTATAAATATTTATTTTTATTAATACTCCATCTCAGTAACGGATATTTTATCTACCGTGCAACCGGTCTGTTTTACGGCAATTTCTTTAATTTTTATCAGCGACACATCATCGAGAGAACCGTTTTCTACAATTACCTCAACCGTACCCTGATTTATTATGACAAGATTCTCGCACCCCGCCTTCGCCTCAATCAGATTTTCGATATCGCTTTCGACCGTCAGCGCCCGAACAAGCTCGTCAAGCGCTTTTTGCGCTTCGCTTACCGCTTCGGAAGCGGATGAAGAATCCTTGATTATATCCGAAAGCGCCTTAACCGCTTCATCATGCGCCGTCTGCCTTTTCAGCTTCGCACCGGCGAAATATTCGCTTGCCTGTGCCTGTGCCAAAGCATCCTCTTGGGTCACGTCGGATGAAATCACATATCTTGCGTCACCGAGATTTGCCCCTTGCTGTACCGACTGTGCGGTAGTTTGCTCCGCCTGTGTGCCGGTCGTGCTTATCGAAGGCTTCGTATAATACCAATTAATGAAAACCGCCGCTCCGAGAGCAATTATAAGCGTTGCGAGAAGAAGCTGTCTTTTTTTGATTATCATATGTTTTCCTCCATATTGTATTGCATTTATTGTGAATAAAAATTCAACTCATTTTCGCAACGCTCACCTGCGCGCTGCTTATGCCGAGAAGTGCGGTAACTGTACTGACTATCTGCTGACGAACCGTTTGAGAACCCGCTCCCTCGCAAACCACGGCAACTCCGCGTATTTCCGGCTCACGCACTCTGACAATAATGCCCTTTTCCTCGTCCGAGCCGTCGATTATCACATATTTATCCTTGCTTTCACGGCTGCTTTTGCCGCTCGGGTCTATGTTTTCTCCGTAGTCGTAATCACTCAAATACACATTTTCACTGCCGCTTTCGAGAGTTACCATAACTTTCACTCTTCCCGCTCCGTCAATAGCCGAAAGTATTGATATTAGGCGCTCTTCAAGAGACTGCGCATACCCTTGAGCACTGCTTTGAGTTTCTTCTGCGGTAACTCTTTGTGATGTTTTATCGGCTTTCGGCGTATTGCCTACGGCAAACAAAACAAGTCCCGATATCAACAATACCGCACACAAGAGAGCTCGCTTTCCCAATCGTGTTTTTTCGCATATAACGCCGATTGCTTTTTTGATTTTTTCATATACCGTCATCAATACCGTTACCGTTCCTGCCGTGAAATTATTTCAATCGAAAATCCGAGTTTTTCCCGAACCTCCGCACGGAATTTTTCTGTTTTGTCGTTCTCTCCGTCTTCAAGATCAGCCGTCACGTTATGTATAATTATGCAATTATCGCTTATATCCAGCTTAGTCGTTATTTCCCTTACGCAAACGTCGCAAGTCTCCGCAACGCCGATTATCGCTTCTCTTATCGCCGTATCGTACATATCCAGCGTGCCTTCTTTAAGAGTCTGTGTTTGAATCGAATACTCGACGGCCGCCGCCTGCGTTATCGCTTGCGCAAATTCGCTTGTATCCAAATCGGCAAGCGGTGAACAAACCGCCGCAATAACGAATATCCCCGAAACGGCTTTTACGGTTTTTTCAACGGAGCCGTTCGGCATAACTATACAGGCAAAAGCTCCCGCAATTGCCGATGCCAAAAGACAAATTGCCCATTGACGTACAGCTTCCATATTTTATCCTCCGTTTTTTATAACCAGCACCGCACCGACGGAAACAAGAAGCACTGCGGTGCAAAAAATCAGCAACGTATTCGTCATTGAAAACACATAGCCGATGCTTTTGAGCATTTCCGCTTGCCGCGTACAGCCGAGCAATTGTGCCGCAAGCTCTGCCGCGCGCATCGCAAATGTCCAAAGTGCAAGCTGAACCGCCGAGGGAACGGCAATAAAAAACATTGCGGCAAGCCCATAGACACCGACTGCGTTTTTCATAAGCGCAAGACTTCCGGTTATGCTCGAATATGCTTCGCTCAACGCGCCGCCCACAACGGGGACAAAAGTGCTTGCGGCAAGCCTCACGCCCTTCGCCGTAAGCGAATCCGCCGATCCCGCTATAACGCATTTTATGCTCAAAAATCCCGAAAAAAGTGTCGCGCAAATGCCGAGAACTTTTGAAGTTGTTTTTGAAAGAAGCTCACCGACGGCGGAAAGTCTCAATGTGGGAAGCATTGAGCCTGCCGCTCCGAGAGCCGCCGTTATACCTACAAGCGCAAGTGCGAAATTTTCCGCTACAGCCGTCACCGCCTGTGCCGCAACGAACGCTGTCCCCTGCACCGACACAGCAGCGGCAGGGTTCCCCGAAACGGTCAGTATTGCGGCAAGTACCGGAATCAGCGCTTTCTCAAAAACGGCACACGCCGCAATGCAGGAAACGCCTGCCTTTACCGTAGAAAATCCGTCGGAGAACATACACACAAACAAAAAGCAACCGCTGATTATGTTCATCACCGCACGACTTCTTTCGTCATTCGGAAAAAATCCCGAACAAACGCTTATCAGAATCACGGCGGCAACCGCTTTCATTGCTCCCGCAAGCGGTGCCTTGATGCACCCCTGCGTTATTTCCGCCAAAAGTGAAAGTACAGCCTTGGGTGAAGCATCCATTATTTCGGAAAAATCCATATCTGAAAATCCGATTCGTTTAAGATATTCCTTTGTTTCTTCGTCAAGAAAGCTCTCGAGCTCCCGTGCTCCGCTTTCCTCAAGCTGTCTTTCGTAGTATTCATCAATATTTGCCGCAAAAGACGGTACAAGAAAAACTAAAAAGAAAATGAAAGCCGTTGCTGTTATCAATGCCGTTTTTTTCATGAATTTATCAGTCCCATCGCTATTTGTGCCGCCGCTTTGATCATAGGCATGGCAATTGCTATCGCTCCCAATCTGCCCGCAAGCTCCACGGCTGCCGCCGCCGCCGAAAAAGAATTATCGTAGCACACATCCGCCGCAAACTGCGTTATAACGCACACCGCAAGAGCTTTAATCAACATTTCGGTGTTTTCTTTTTCAAGTCCGGCAATGCTGATTATCTGTTCTA
This sequence comes from uncultured Clostridium sp., assembly GCA_964400315.1. Lineage (GTDB taxonomy): Bacteria > Bacillota > Clostridia > Oscillospirales > Acutalibacteraceae > CAG-177. The sequence continues at coordinate 10,116 of CAYNUD010000019.1, forward strand.
CCGACGACGACACTCCGAGAAGCACGTCAATAAGCTGAACAAGAATAACGCCGACTCCCGCAAGAGCGGTAAGCGGTGCGTGTTCGGGGCGAAGCTGTCGCATCAATGCGTATATAACAACCGTAAGCAGACACAGAAAAACGATTTTTACTATATCCATCCGTCAAAAATCAATCAAAGATTTCACCGAATCGAGTAAACTCGAAAACTGCGGAATCAACATCATCAGCACAACGATTATCCCCGCAAGTATGGTTATGAGAGCGTAATCGTCTCTGCCGGACCTTACAAGCACGGAATTCAGAATAGCCACGATTATTCCTACCGCCGCTATTTTTATCACAACAGTTATATCCATTTATCTCACCTCAGATAATCATTATTGCCGCCGAGATGCCGAGCATCACTCCCAAAGCAGGGAAAAGTTTTGCGCTTTTTCTGCTCTTTTCTTCTCTCCTTTCGAGTTCTGCGGTCAACATCCGTTTGAAATACGCACAGCTTGCAAGCTGTCCTTCAATGTCGGTAGCACCTATATCCGACCCGAGCGCTTTGAGATATTCAGCCGCATCACCGAGCAGTGCGCAAAGCTCACCTCTTTCTTCAATGCTTTTTCGCCATGCCGACGGAAACGGCTCGCCCGAATCCAACAATTTACGGCAATCCCCCATAAAATCGAGATATGCAAAGCCGCCGTTTTTTTCAAGCTCACGCAAAAGCTGTCTGACCGTAAGATGAGAAAAGCGTATCCCCGTCTCCGCCGCAGATATCAGAAGTAGTGCTTCGCGAATCACCCGAACCCTGCCCGTATAAAACATTGCCGTACATTTTCCCGCAAGCGTAAATCCCAACGCAACCGCAAGAGCCGCCGCTGTCTTAATCAAAAATATCACTCACCTTGATGCTTTTTATTTCTTTACCCGCTTCTTTTCCGAAAAGAAATACAATTGTTTCAAAAGCTCCGGTACGAATCAAGCTGTGTGCAACGGGTTTCTTTCTCAATTCCTCAATGCTCCCCGAATGCAGACTCAACGCGAAATTCACTCCTGTGTTCACACCCGCTTCAATCGCCCGCGCTTCCTCCGCAGTTCCAACCTCGTCGCAAATTATCATATCGGGAGAAAAGGAACGCAAGGCAATCATTATACCCTCGGCCTTGGGATATGAAGTCAGCAAGTCGCAGTTGCTACCGAGATCGTTTTGCACTACAGAGCCGAACGCCGCGCCTATCTCACCGCGTTCGTCGCAGACAAGGATTTTTTTGCTTTCGCCTATAACGCCCGACGAAAGCTGTCTCGCAAGATCCCTCAAAACGGTTGTTTTTCCGCTTGCAGGCGGACCTGCAATTATAACGGAATGCAAGCCTTCTGAAAATTCGCGTGCGATTATTTTATCCGCCGCACCCTTAATTTCTCTCGCTATGCGCAAATTGATGCATGATATATCCCTAACCGCCGTTATCCTGCCGTTTTCCGTAACAGCCGTACCCGCGACGCCTGCTCTGCTTCCTCCCGACACGGTTATATATCCGCGGTTTATCGCATCCGAATAGCTGTGCACCGAATATCCGCAAAGCCTCCTGAAGGTTTCTTCCACCTCATTTTCCGATGCTCCGAGAACCGAATCCGAGCAAAAGCCCGTCAGTCGTCCTCCCGCGGCAACAAAAAAGCATCCCTCCCTCGTTACGGCAACAACGGGCTTGCGACTTCTCAGCCGTATTTCGCGTATTTCGCTCTTTGTTTCGGCATCAAGGGAGAGAAATATCTCACGTATCCCCGATGAAAGAAAACCCGCCGCCGTTTCGAAGCGTTTTATGTTATCCATTCCGCTCACTTCCTTTTGGGTCGTTAAATATATATGGCTTCTTGTCCGCAAATAGAACACCACAACGGCTTTTCGAATTTTGCGGTAAGATAATTCGGAGCCGTCCGTTATATAATTAAATTGTAAAAACACGAAAAGAGGTATCTTAATGTACCGTTACAAATGTTTACTTGCAATTATACTAAGCATTTTACTTACCGTACCGCTTCGAAACGTTCCGCAAAAAAGAACGGCCCGTATTTGTATGTCCGCTGTATCGGCATCGACAGAACAAAGTGAATTTAAGACCGAAAGCTGCGAAACGCTCCTGCCGTTTGTCGGAAGAGTGTATGAATTTCACTCAGCCATCCCCGAATTTGCCGACCGTCACATCTATAAAGCGGCATACGGCCTTATGACGGCAAGCGGCGTGCGCGTCTCTTCTCCCATATATTCATCAGCCGTCACGCGCAAACTTGATAACGGCGACAGTATTCTTGTGCTCGAAAGAGATTGCGACGACCCTCGCAACCCCGAAGCTCTCTGCCGCATTCTAACCGTGGCTTCCTCGGACGGTTCAAAAGTTTTATCATTCACAGACGGTTCGCTCATTTCATGCTCCGACGGACGGATCGTCATATCCGACTTTGACATTTCCGATTCATCATCTCGGATTCATCTTTACGACTATTCGCTCCGCCGTCTCAACGTCTATTCGGGCTGTGAGTCTTTTTTCGGATTTCATGACGGTTATTTGTATCTTGTAAGCACGGAAAATTCGTGCAATATCATTATCGGCAACGAAGGTACAGTTGTATTCACAAACGTCGATTTGGCTTTCCCTTTCAAAAACGGCATTGCTCCCGCAAGCTCAAACGGCAGATACGGAATAATCCGTATAAACGGTGAATGGTGCGTTGAACCGCATTTCGACAGCGTGCAAACCATCGGCAAAAATTCGGAGTATATTCATCTGTTAAGCGGAAACAGCGGAATTTTAGTCAAAGACGACGGCAGTACCGTAAGACGTTATATTGACCCTCTCGGTACAAGGGAATATTATATTGCAAACGGTGAGCCCGTTTTTGTACGCAACAACAGAGCTTATTCGGATGACGGTACGCCCGTTCGCTGTGAAAACGGTGCGTACGCCTCACAGTTCAATCCCGATTCCGAACTGTTTTTCGGGACTGTCGACGGTACGGGATATATTTTTGACATTAACGGAAGCACCGTCAACAGCTTGAAGGGAGCAGTCGGAATGAACGCATATAATTTTCACGACGGATATTACTGTATGCACACAGAAAACGGTGAAACCACGGTGAGTGTAATTTACCGTGCGGATACGAACAGGGAAGTGTACCGTTTTGTTTCGCACGGCAGAGCAAGCCACACCTTTCTTTTAAAAATTGCCCCGAACGGAATTGCCGCTTTTTCGCAAATGAACGAGCTTAACGGCAACGAAATATATAGGCTCATAGACCTAAACACGGGACGTGTGCTTGCCGATAACTGTCTGCGGGCGGAAATATCGCAAGTCGGGAGCACTTTTGTTTTCGGCGTTTGCCGTAACGACAAAATTATTATCCGTGACAACAGCTACCGCCTGCTGTTCGCCGTACCGAACAAGCTTTCCGATTAAAAATAAAACCGCTTCCGCAGTCGAAACGGAAGGGTTGAAATTTACAGAAAAGTGTGGTATTCTTTTTTTAATAATTAAATTTTCCTTTTTCGGAGGCTGATGTATAATATGCTAAACTCTGTTCTTCATCCAAAAATACTGTTTCTTTCCGCTTCGGCATTCGCTTTTATCCTTTGCGCCGTAGCATTGGCACTTTTTAAGAACAAGCTTCCGCGCGACAAGGGCAGAGAATTTGCCGTAGACGGCTCTCTTTCCGCAGGAAAAATAAGAGGTGCCGGAATCGTTTTTGTATGCACCTTCATTATTTCCTCGTTGCTGTTTGTTTCGGCTTTTTCGCTTGAATATGCTTTCTATTATGTTCTCATATTTCTTGCCATGCTTTCGGGATATCTCGATGACCGTTCCGAAAAGCCTTGGGGCGAATATAAAAAAGGCGTCATCGACCTTGCGATTTCTTTTTTGACCTCGCTTTGCTTCGTGCATTACAATCATGATTCACTGCATATAAGTCTTTTCGGATTCGGTTTAAATATACACCCCATAGTCTATGTTATCCTCGGAACGCTCCTCGTTTGGATGCTCATAAATGCGGTGAACTGCTCCGACGGAATCGACGGCTACAGCAGTTCCCTCACAATAATTTCGCTAATCGGTGCGGCAACGGTTATCCACATCGGCGACGGCGACGGCAGAGCCGCTTTCTGCGCCGTGCTCATGATTTTCTCCCTGCTCCCCTATCTTTGGAAAAATTCTCAGCCGAGCACCGTACTCATGGGCGATGCGGGATCGAGAGCACTCGGACTTCTTCTTTGCATATTGATGTTCAAAACCGGCAACGCTCTGCTGACAGTGCCTTTGTGCTTCATGCTTTGCCTTGACGGTCTTGTGGGCATAGTAAAAATAGTCACTATTAGGTTTTTACATATCAATCCGCTCAAAAATATCCGTACCCCCTTGCACGACCATTTCAGGAAAAACAAAGGCTGGTCTAACTCTCAGGTCATTTTCAGATTTTGCATTATACAGGCAATAATCACCGCCGTAACCGTACTTATCCTCAATTGAATGCAACAAACCCCGACGGCTCATTAACCGTCGGGGTCGGTTTTTTATTGATACTTTCTAATTTTCATGAGCTTTGCGGAATTTATCACAGAAATTATCATTGTACCGACATCCGCAAATATTGCCGCCGTCATGGGAGCTATACCGGCAACACCGAGAGCAACCACGGCAATTTTCACCGTCACCGCAAAGGCAATGTTCGAGCGGAGAACCCTCATGGCACGCTTACTTTGATAAACCGTATCAGCAAGCTTTGATAAATCGGAATCGGTCAGTATTACATCCGCCGCCTCGCACGCCGCCTGAGTACCGAGGCCCATTGCAACGCCGACATCGGCACATGCAAGCACGGGAGCATCGTTTATTCCGTCTCCGACATATATAACGCCGTTTGAACCGTCACGGATATCTTCGAGATTTGTAAGCTTTTCCACGGGAAGAAGTCCGCTCTTGAAGTCGTCTATATCGCAAATACCGCACACTCTTCTTGCCTGTTCCGCCGTATCGCCGGTAAGCATTACACTGTTCCGAACACCGAGTCTGCGAAGTTTTTTAATAACCTGCGGAGCTTCGGGACGCACCTCGCCGATAACCGAAACAGCACCTATCGCCTTTCCGTTGAGTGAAACGTAAACCGGTGACAATGGCATGCGGGAAATATCTATGCCGGTACTTTTCATAAGGCGTTCACCGCCGCAAAGCACTCTGCCGCAGGAAAGCGTGACCGCAGTGCCTTCTCCCGCCGTTTCGGAAATTTCCGTTGCTTCCTCCGGAGCGATTTCGCCTGCTTCTGAAATTATTGCCCGAGCTATCGGATGTGTTGAATATTTCTCACACCGCGCCGCCAGCGCCAGCACGTCATCACGCGTAAATCCGTCTGCGGCATAAACTTTGTCAACCTTTAATTCTCCCGTTGTGAGTGTTCCGGTTTTGTCGAGAAGAACCGTATCGGCTTTCGCAAGTGATTCTATATATCGGCTTCCTTTGATTATCATTCCGTTTTTTGCGGCGGCACCCATTGTCGAAAAGAACGCAAGCGGTGCGGAAATTACTATCGCACACGGACATGATGCCACAAGCAATATCAGACTTCGGCTTATCCACTCACGCCAATCGCCCGTTATCAGCGACGGGATAACCGCCACGAAAACCGCGGCGACTACAATTACGGGGGTATAAATCTTTGCGAATTTTGCAACGGCGCGCTGTGCTTTTCCCTTCTTTTGAGTCGCTTGTTCGACCATCTCAACGATTCTTGCCGCCGAAGATTCGGATTTCTCAGCCGTAGCTTCAAAGTATATCACGGTATCGCCGTTTTGCATTCCGCTGCGAACTGTCGAACCCTCGCATACGGGAATCGGCATTCCTTCGCCGGTAAGAGCCGAAGCATCCATCGTACCCGCTCCCTTTGTAACTGTTCCGTCGGCAGGCACGGTCTCATGCGGCATCACCGCAAGAAGCATCCCTTTTTTAATATCGTCCGCATCAATTCTTTCCGTAGTCCCGTCGGGAAGAACTCGGTTTGCCGTTTCACTGACTATGCCGAAAACCGCTTCAATTGATTTTCTGCTCCTGTCGCTTGCGAATTTCTCCATAAGCTCGCCCACTCGGAAGAGAACGGAAACCGTCGCCGCTTCAAAAAACTCTCCGAGAATACAGGCGGCAACTACCGCAACAACAAGCAAAAAAGATTCGTTTATCTCTTTTTCTTTAAGCGCTGTCATTGCATCAAGCAGTACGGGCACAGCGCAAACGGCCGTTGCTATAATAAGCAAAATTGTTTTTACCGTTCCCGTTATCATCGGCAAAAACGAAGCGCAAACAAGCAATGCTCCGACAGCGGTTATAACGGTTTCAAGCGTTCCGGAAGAATGTTCGTGCTCATGCTCGCAGCATCCGTCGCAACCGTGTGAATGCTCATGCCTGTGTTCATGCTCTTTTTTCATTTTCATTCTCTCCTCACATTTATTTTATACCTTGCTTGTGTAAAATGTGCTCAAGTCCCGATTCGAGAATTTCACGCACATGGTCGTCGTCAAGCGCATAATATACGGTTTTACCCTCTCGCCTCGGCCGCACAAGCCCTGCGCTTCTCAATATTCTGAGCTGATGGGAAACTGCGCTTTGACCCATTTCGAGATGCTCCGCCAAATGCAGAACACACATTTCCCCCGCCGTCAACGCGGTAAGAATTCGTATTCTCGTGCTGTCCCCAAACACCTTGAAAAGCTCGGATAAATCGTAAAGCACTTCTATATTCGGCTCTTGCGATTCGTTTATCGCATCGCAAATATGACCCTTTTTAATCTTTTCCGTAACGCTCGCCTCCGTTTGATATATGAACATATATTCATATGTTGGTTTTATTATATTCCCTTAAACCGTACTTGTCAACACTTTTTAAAGATTTTTTCGTGACCTTTCGAAAAAGCTTCCATACTGGCATCAAACGGTAGATATTCGGTTTTACCCTCTTAGGATTTAGAATATGAGCCGGCAAGAGAGGTGGATTTTGCGAAGCAAAAGACGGAGGGATTCTTGCGGCAAAGCCGCTTGAATTTGCTGTGCAAATTCAAGTATCCCCCGATGAAATGTTCCATTTCGTCTGCCCCCCTTTAGGCAAGGGGGCAGAGATTAGCTTGCAGTTTTTAGTTGAGCGTGGCTGTCCCTTTAGGGAAAGTGGCTTTTGCCGTAGGCAAAAGTCGAAAGGGTTTTAAGGCTTTGAGTTAGCTTCGATGCGGCAATAGAGCTTAGCCTCCCTCTGACGAGGGAGGTGGCTTTTGCGAAGCAAAAGACGGAGGGAGAGAAAAGATAAACAATTAAATCTTGTCGTAAATTCGCAAAATCGTCTCTCCCTCAGTCACTCCGTGACAGCTCCCTCGTCAGAG
>CAYNUD010000020.1:0-3768 GCA_964400315.1 uncultured Clostridium sp.
GCAGGCGCAGAGGTTGTCGGTGCCGAAGACCTTGTTGCAAGAATCCAGGGCGAAGGCTTTATGGATTTCGACGTTGCTATCGCGGCACCCAACATGATGGGTCTCGTCGGCCGTCTCGGTAAGGTTCTCGGTCCTCGCGGACTTATGCCCAGCCCGAAAGCAGGCACCGTTACCCCCGATGTTGCCAAGGCAGTTACCGAAGCTAAAGCCGGTAAGATTGAATACCGTCTTGACAAGACCAACATCATTCACTGCCCCATCGGCAAGGTTTCGTTCGGCGCAGAGAAGCTCAGTGAGAACTTCAACACACTTCTCGATGCTATCATCAAGGCAAAGCCCGCCGCATCAAAGGGTCAGTACATCCGCTCCTGCGTACTTGCCACCACCATGGGCCCCGGCGTAAAGGTCAACCCCAACAAGGTCGGCTCTGCTGCCGAAGCATAAAATTCAAAAAAACTCTTGACACACGGTAAAAAGTGTGTTAATATTACTGAGCTGTTCTTTTTAAGACAGCAGGTGCTTTTCGCATAATGGTTTTACCGCCTGCCGAGAGAGGATGCATACTTTAGATTTATATCGGTATGTTTGTGCCCTTTCTGCGGTAAGCGGAAAGGGCTTTAATTATGTATAATATCCTTGGAGGTGAAAATATGCCCAGTGAGAAGGTTCTCGAGCAAAAGAAACAGGTCGTAGCAGACCTTACCGAACAGCTTAAGAATTCCGTAGCAGGTGTCGTTGTTGATTACAAGGGCATCAATGTTGCCGATGATACTAAGCTCCGTAAGGAACTGCGCGAAGCAGGCGTTAAGTATTCGGTAGTTAAAAATACCCTTCTCGGTCTTGCCGCTAAGAATGCGGGTCTTGATGACCTCGGCAGCGTTCTTGAAGGCACTACCGCTATCGGTATCAGCCCCGAAGATCACACCGCAGCCGCAAGAATTCTTTCGAAGTTTGCAGAAACTCATAAGAATTTCACCGTTAAGAGCGGTTACCTCGACGGTTCGGTAATTGATACCGCAACTATCGACTCTCTTGCAAAACTGCCCAGCAGAGATGTATTGCTCGCTACTGTTTGCAACGCATTCAATGCACCCATCGCGTCCTTCGCCCGTGCCGTACAGGCAATCGTTGATAAGAGCGGCGAAGCACCCGCAGAAGCATAAAAACAATCTAAAAAATCAAAATTATGTTTGGAGGAAAATAAATCATGGCATCTGAAAAAATTACTGCTATAATTGAAGAACTTAAGGTTCTTACCGTTCTCGAGCTTTCAGAGCTCGTTCACGCTGTTGAAGAGGAATTCGGCGTTTCCGCCGCTGCTGCTGTTGCTGTTGCTGCTCCCGCAGATGCAGGCGCTGCTGCTGCCGAGGAGAAGACCGAGTTTGACGTAATCCTTGCCGAAGTCGGCGCTGAGAAGATCAAGGTCATCAAGGCTGTCCGTGAGATCACCGGTCTCGGTCTTGCTGAGGCTAAGGCTGTTGTTGACGGCGCTCCCAAGGCTCTCAAGGAAGGCATCTCCAAGGAAGATGCTGAGGCTGCTAAGGCTAAGCTTGAAGAAGTCGGCGCAAAGGTTGAAATTAAATAATTTTGCCTTAACTTTTACGGCTCCGTTTGCACGGAGCCGTGTTTTTTGTGCAAAAATCCCCGCAGCGAAACACTGCGGGGTAAATTTTATTCGGGGATATATTCAAATGTGAAGCAATGTGATCTGATTTTGTACGACATAACGCTCGCTCGGAATTTGTTTCCGCTGATGGTCTTATCACCCACTCGGATTTGCGTAACATAGCCGCAATTCTCATCCCGTGCGCCGTCGTGCGAAACAATTTCAAGCCATTCGGATGGATCATCTCCGAGCTTTATAGAGCTGTCATAATTCTTGATGTACTTTTTCATATCTTCGGAGGTAACCGTTACGGTAGTTGCATCAACCTTTTCCATACAACTCGCTCCGCCGCACAAGTAGGGATACTGCGTTGCTCCCCATGTTTCCTCTGCCGATGCGGTTTTGCCTCCCGCCGATGCAAAATATACCGTTCTTGCCGCCGAACCGTTGTAATCAACATAAACGGCTTTGGGCGTGTCCGAATCCTTTTCCATATTCAGCACCGCAAGGCAAGCCTTGTGTATCGCCGTGCCCTCATAATCAAAATCGGCATCGTATGCATGCTGACTTGACGGAACATTGAAGTTATAGGTCTTTGCGAAAGTATATGCGCAGACAATCTGCGCTTTCAGCGCCTCGACAGGAGCACTTGTCCCTATTTCCTTTGCCGCAGTACCGCACAAATATTTTACTATGGAAATTTCTTTTCCGCCGTATTCAACCTTTTTAGGCGTGCTTGAATCGGTTTTCAGCTTAGTGTTTGGATAATAATGCTCCAAAATCTGCTTATATGTGCTGCCGTCTTTTGCCATTTGTATGGCGCCTTCTTGACTCATCCCCACACCGTGACCGTAGCCATACACCTTGAAAACAAATTTTCCGCTTGTCGAACTTTTTTTGGTCGCGGTTGTTGATTCAATCTCTTTTTCGGTTATCTTTTCCGAGACGGTTGTCTCGGTAGTTTTTTCCGTTGCCTTTTCAGTCGGCTTTGATGTTTCCTCCGCTGTAGGCTTTTCCGTCGTTTTTATTGCCGCTTTCGTTGTTGTCACAACACTTGCAAGGGTAGTTTTAATCACCTTTGCGGTTGTCGTGATTTTTTTCGTCACCTTTACGGTCGCTGTGTGGGTAGTTTCGGGCAGAAGCGTTGTTGTTTCGTCCTGCGTTGCTTCAATATCAAAATCGCCTATACCTACCTCACCGTGATAATCATAGATCGTTTGGCTCTCCGTCTCCGTGATTTGGCCGAATGCCGTTGTTGACTCAATCGGGGCGTCGGCAAACAATGCTTTGCCCGAATTTGCGCCGAATACAACAGTTAAAATAACGCACAGCAAGATTGCCGCAAGCACACCCGCAATTGCAATAATAAACGGCTTTGTCGAATTTTTCGATGCTTTTATTTCCGTTTTCGGCGGTGGAACAAGCCCCTCTTCGGGAAGCTCGTCCAACATCGAACACAGTTTGATTATTGCCGCGGAAAGCAGATGCTTCTCCTGCTCCTCGGGATTTTCTTCAAAAACTCTTGCGCATCGGGCACTGTGCTCGTCCGAAATACAAACGGTAACATATCGAATACCGTCCTTATCGGTTAGAATTTCGGAAACAGCCGCTCCGAAAACGCTTTCGGCAGCTTTTTGTGCCTCCCTCGCGTATTCGGGATAGCTCTCCTCGATTTTTGCATCCTTTTTTCGCACCTTGTTAAGTTCGATGGGAATGAAAATTTTATCCGCATTCTCGACTGCGGCTATTGAAGACATAAGGGGTTCCCATGCTCCGACTTGAGCTACGGCAATGCTTCGTCCGGCCGCTATCGTATGCTCGACACTTTGTTTAAAGCGCGTGATTCCCGACTGCTTTTTTTTCTTTGCTTCTCCGAAAATCGGATTTGCCTGTATGCGGAAAAACCGTTCGATTATATCGGAATCAAGCGGAAGCAGGAGAACGAATCCGATTTCGCTTTTACAAAGGAAGCCCGAATACCGTCCGTCCACCGACACCAAAGACCGTGCGCCCTCGGGAACGGCACTGTGTAAATCCAATGTCCGCTTGTCCGTAATTCCCGTTGCGCCGAGAGCTTCGGCTATCGACTTACTCCTGACGGGACGAAGCCCGAGTCTCTTTATAAGCTGTAGCTTGACATCAAGATACTGTGATATCGGAGC
>CAYNUD010000020.1:3778-17231 GCA_964400315.1 uncultured Clostridium sp.
GCAACTGCCATACCCTCGCAGGAAAGCGCGACATTAATAAGCTCGGCGGGATTCGCAAAGTCTTCCTGCTCAAGCTCACCGCACCGCTCCTGCAATCGCAGGCGCAGTGTATCGGCAGCACCCTGCGCAGTGTAAGCGTTCAGGGTGAATATGCTCGCTTTTTTTATCATTCGTTTCACCGTTCCTTGTAAAATCGAATTGCGATTGAAATTACCATCTGGCATCTCCGGCATAGGGATTGGTCTTTTTGTTGGCATCATACCACGCCTGAGGGTATTTGGGGTTCTGATTTTCTCTTGCCTTTGACGTGTCCACGCTTGAGCTTTCTCCGTCACGTCTCATTCTCGCAACAACAACAAGCCTTGCATCCTCGAAATCATAACAGCAGGTGGAAAGAGTGAGGATTTTGTCCGTTTCGTTGATATCAACGCCCGTTTCATAAAATTTTCTCTTGTCAATCTCTTTGATGTATTCGGCAAATTTTGCATCGCTTACATCAATGAAATTATACGGGAAAAGATATCCGTTATCGTCGCTTGCCTTTGAACCCGTTATAAACACGGCATATACAAACCAAAGCTGATCTCCGTAAATGGTGTTGCATTCTATGACGGGAGCTTCCTTGAATCCGCTGATTTCACGGTAATTTTCAAGCATACCGAAAATCAAATCGTCATGGCGCATATTGTGCCCGTACACCACCGTGTTTCGGGGAAGATTTTTAAGGTCGCTGATTCTGTAGTCAAAGAACGGAACGCCGTAATCGGTACGTTTTTTATAGATGTTGCGACGAAGATAATAGGAATTGTCCGTGCCCTTGACGACGGGGAGGTTTATTTCGAGCTTGGGAATTGAAATCCATCCCGCAAGGTCACTGTTGACATCGTAAAGCTGTGCGTATTTTGCAAGCATCCCCGTCGGATAATTCGTTGATGCATTACCGCTTATCTCAACATCGTCGACACTTGCATCGTTGTGCTCGTTTGCGCCCGAATCAAGACGGCTCGCAAGCAAATCCTCGTTCTTCTTATATTGATACGGCTCGATAATATAAGTGTTTACAAGAACGCCGCTGCTCACCAATATCGTTATTATCGAAATGGTAAGCACTATTCTTCTTATTATCTCCGAAGCTCCCGCCTTTTTCTTTTCGCCGTCATTTTTCGGCTCAACATCCTCCTCTGGGATAAAATTCTCCTGCTCCTCCTCGGTCGGAATATTTCCCACTGTATTTTCAAGTACGGGGAGCTCGCCGGTATCGTATTCGGAAGCCGCCGCCTCGTAATCGTTTCCGTCATCGGGAATGTCTATAACGAAGCCGCCCTTAGGCTCGGAGGGCTGTATATCATCCTCCCGAGTATCTTGAATCGGCTCGTCGCTCTCTTCTTCGTCCTCGCCGAGAAGCGCCTCAAGCTCCTTTTCGTAGTCAAAATCGTCCTCTTCGGAAATCGACTCGTCCGGAATATCCTCCGTCTCGTGTGTCAAATCGAACAGTCCGTCCTGTGTCCCTATCTCGACGGTATCCTCGCTGACGGGGGCAATACGGTCGTTTGATTCTATTTCCGAAAGAATATCGCTGAAACCTGTATTTCCGTCCGTCTCCGCCTTAAGCGAATTAATCATGCTGAAAAGATCGTTTTTTTCATCCGTCAGTTCAATCGGTTCCTCAATTTCGCTTTCCGCTTCGTCTGTCTCGGCTTCATCGTCCGTATCGAGGGATACCGTGGGGATTTCAGGCTCAATATATTCATCGGGATTCAGCCACAATTCGTCCAAAGCGCTGCTCTCGGACTCTGCGGCTTCTTTCTGTTCCTCCTCACCGGACACAATATCAGAAATGGGCTTCGGCACTATCGTCGCGGGACCGCTGCTCATGATATCGTCATAGAGACTGTCAAGCTCGTCCGCGAGGCTCTTTTCGGTGTTTTCGATATCCTCATGGAAACCTGCAAACATCGACGAATCCTCGGAGCTTTCTTCGAGAAAGCTGTTAAAATCAATTTCGGTTATCGCCTCATCATCCGCAATAGAGCTGAATCCCTCCGGAACGGATGACGGCCTTTTTTCCTCGTTATTTCCTTTCGCCATGTGCTCTTCCTCCTTTTCGGTTAATTCGGGCTGGGTTCCCACTTAGCCGCATTCTTATAGGGATTGGTCTTTCCCTTGGAATTGTACCAAACCTGCGGTCTGCGGTAATCGGGATTATCCTTGACAAGAGAAACATCTATTTCTTCGCTCTCACCCTCATGCAAAAGTCTGCCTACAACGACAAGCCTTGTGTCCACACTCTTGCCGTAATCGTAAATGCAAGTGGAAAGGGTGATTATCTTATCCGTCGGTTCAAGTGAAACGCCCGTATCATAGAGTTTACGCTGATTCACCTGATCTATATATCCCTCCATGTTGCTGTCCGACATATCGGGATAAATGTAATTGAAAAGGTAACCGTTATCATCCGCGCGCTGAGTTGTCGAAAGGAAAACGGCGCATATTTTATAGGTATATTCCCCGTAAAGGGTGCTGTATTTTATAATCGGATTTTCGATAAAATGCTGCATATCGCGATAGTCATAGAGCGAACGGAACGCTTGCTTCGGAACGCCGTCCGACTTACCGGTGGTATGACCGTGTATTACCATATTCTTTGAAAGGCCGTTGTTTACACAGCGGTAATCAAGATAAATGTTGCCGTAATTGGTCTGAGAGGTTTCTCCCGTCGTTCTTTTGTAAAAATCTTTTTTGAGATAATAGCTGTTATCATCGCTCTGTACGACGGCGGTATCAAGCTCCGTTCCCGGAATGCTCAACCAGCCGACAAGCTCGTTATTTACGGAATATGCCTGTTTGAGTTCCGGCAATATTCCCTCGGGATATTCGGAGGTCGATTTCATGTTATTTGATACGATTCCCTCGAGCCTTGCGGCGGGAGCATCATACTCAACGGCGCCCGATATTACATATCCGTTGCTTTTCACCGTAGGCTCACTGCCGTTCTTGCCAATCACATTCATCACCGTGAGCACGGCAAAAACAGCCGTGAGAACAGCAAATATACCGCTGATTATCGCTATCGGCTTTTTAGAATTCATTTGTCCTCAACCGTCCTTTCTTCAATATACAGTCTCACAAGATTCAACGCCCTTGAAGCATTGACATGGCGGTTATATTCTCTGTTTGCCTTTCCCGTCTCTATTTTTTCGCATTCCTGCATATCCGCCGTATCTATCGCAACATAACACAGACCTACCGGTTTGTTTGTTCCGTCGCTGTCGGGACCCGCAATACCGGTTACGGAAATTCCGATATCCGCGCCCGAAATTCTGCGAACGCCTGCCGCCATTTCTCTTGCCGTTTCTTCGCTTACCGCGCCGTGTTCTTCAAGCGTTTCGTGCCGCACTCCGAGAAGCGCCTGCTTCATTTCGTTTGAATATGTCACCGCGCCGCAACCGAAAACCGAGCTTGCTCCGGAAATATCCGTTATTCTTTTGGCTACTCCTCCACCCGTACAGCTCTCCGCCGTCGCAACGGTAAGACCGTGTTTTTTGAGTAACTCAACCGTTTTTTCTTCTATGCTCTCGCTGTCGATTCCGTATCGGTACTTTCCGACTCTGCGGCATATATCGTCAATCACGGGCTTGCAAAGCGCCTCCGCCTCGTCCCGCGTTTTCGCCTTTGCCGTAACTCGGAGCAACGCCTCGCCCATTTTTGCATACGGTGCGACGGTGGGATTTTCTCCGTCAAGTAAATCCGAGCATTTTTCGGCAAGTAAGCTTTCGCCTATACCCATGGTGCGAACGGTATGCGAAACTATCGCACCGTCGGCATATTCGGCAAGATACGGCACTACGCTTTCATAGTACATCGGCATCATTTCATACGGCGGTCCGGGGAGCAGTACAACGCATTTGCCGTCCTTTTTCAGTCCGAGACCGGGAGCGGTGCCGTTTGAATTTTCGAACACCGTGCCGCCCTTCGGAACAAAAGCCTGCTTGTAATTCGTCTCGGGGATTTCGATCCCCTTTGCGGTGAAATACCCGCGTATTCCCTCGGCGATCGACTCATTGAATTCAAGCTCAAATCCCATCGTTTTGCAACATACATCCCTCGTTATATCGTCGGCGGTAGGTCCGAGACCTCCCGTAGCAATGACAATATCACTGCGACTCAGCGCCTCACTCAAAGCCTCGGAAAGTCTTTCGGCATTGTCTCCGACGGTCGTGTGCCTGAGCACGGATATACCGAGACTCGCAAGCTCTGTTGAAAGAAATCGGCAATTCGTATTCAAAATATCGCCGAGGAGTATCTCCGTTCCGACGGAAAGAATTTCACATACAGCCATGCCTGTGCTCCTTTAATAAGCGTTGATGCATACCGTTCTCACTCCGTCAACGGCCTGTGAAACCAGACGGTCGACCTCGAGAGCCTTTTCGCATTCCTCAACATATTCTATCGTGGGGCGCGTTCTCGGATGCTTCGGTGTAAAAACGGTGCAGCAATCTTCATAGGGAAGAATGGAAATATCGAAAGTATCTATTTTCCTTGATATCGCAACCACTTCGTCCTTATCCATACCGATGAGCGGACGAAAAACGGGGAGCTCGCACACCTTGTCCGTACAGGCAATTGCCGGCATGGTCTGACTTGCAACCTGTCCGACACTTTCGCCCGTTATCAGTGCGCCCGCGCCTTGCTTTGCCGCGATTATCTGTGCCGTTCTCATCATCATTCTTCTCATGATTACGGTGAATATTTCTTCAGGGCAATTATCTTTTATGCTTTCCTGCGTTTCTGTGAAAGGAACGACAAAAAGCGTTATTCTGCCTGAATACTTACTAACCTGTTTAAGAAGCGAATGAACTTTTTGCTCGGCTCTTTCGCTTGTATAGGGCGGTGAAGCAAAGTGAACGGCAATAAGTTCGAGTCCTCTTTTTGCCATCATATATCCGGCAACAGGGCTGTCTATGCCTCCGGAAATAAGCAGTGCCGCTCTGCCCGCACTGCCCGTGGGCATACCGCCCGCGCCCTTTATCTGCTTGCCGTGAATGTAGGCATGAGAATCTCTGACCTCAATATTCACCACAAGGTCGGGTTCATGAACGTCAACGGTAAGATGCGGAAATTTATTAAGAAGATATCCGCCCGTTTGGGCACATATCTCGGGTGATTTGAGCGGGAATTTTTTGTCCGAACGCTTTGCCTCAACCTTAAAGGTTCTTGCCGAGAGAAGTTGGGGAGCCAGATATTCCTCGGTGCTTTTAAGGATGACATCCATATCCTTTTCAACCGCCGCCGCTCTTGAAAAGCCGGCGATACCGAATACCCTTGAAAGTCTTTCAACCGCCTCGTCAAGGTCAGCCGAATCGTCCTCGGGCTGAGCAACTACGGTGGATTGCGCCACGGTAAAACTGAATTTTCCCGCAGATTCGAGTCTGCGTCTCATATTTTTAACAAGCATATCCTCAAAGGTTCTCCTGTTAAGTCCCTTGAGCGCAAGCTCGCCGTTTTTAATTAAAATTACTTCTTTCATCCTTAAAATAACCCCGATTTTCTTTATTTTACTGCTCTGATCACTTTTTTTGCCTCGGAAATTCCCAAAACAAGTGCATCTATTTCCGACACCGTGGTATATCTCGAAAAGCTGATTCGTAACGGACTGTCAAGCCTCCTGCGGTCAAGATTCATCTGTGTTAGCACATGGCTCTTTTTTCCCTTGGAGCAAGCCGAACCGCTCGAAACGCATATTCCTCTTTCGGAAAGAAAATTCAGCATCGGTTCGGATTTTATACCGAGCACCGAAATGTTTGTCACAAACGGCAACGCATCGGGCGGTGAATTTATCACAACATCATCAATTTCCGTAAGACGGGACACCATATAGTCGCGAAGCATAGAGACATGCTCCAGCTCCTTTTTGGGGTCCGGCAAGGCTCTTGCCGCCGCTCCGAAGCCTGCTATTGCGGGCATTGCCTCCGTGCCGGGACGTATCTTCATTTCCTGCGAACCGCCGAAGGTGCGGGGCTTTATTTTCACTCCTTTGCGGATATAGAGCGCTCCCACTCCCTTCGGACCGTGTATTTTATGTGAGCTTACCGTCATTAGGTCAACGCCGAGAGCCGCAGGCTTAACAGGCATTTTACCGAACGCCTGTACCGCATCGCAGTGTATGAGCGCATGGGAACGGGCGGCCGTTACCGCTCTTTTTGCCGCTTCAACCGGCATTACCGTTCCGACCTCATTGTTGACAAGCATCATTGTTACCAATATCGTGTTGGCGTTTACCGCCGAATAAAGCTCTCTTTCGTTTATTCTGCCGTAATTATCCACCCTTAGCTTTATTACCTCAAAGCCCTCCGCCTCAAGCTTATTCAGCGTTTCATCTATGCTCGGATGCTCAACGCTCGTTGAAACTATCCTTTTACCGTAGCGGCGCATTTGATATGCCGCACCCATAACGGCAAGATTGTTGCTTTCCGTTCCGCCCGAAGTAAAGAAAATCTCAGACGGTTCGCAGGAAAGGCGTTTGGCTATACTTTCTCTTGAAAAATCAAGCAATTCCTTTGCTCTGTTGCCCGTGCGATGGAGCGAGGACGGGTTGCCCCAGCAGTCGGTCAGTGCTTCGGTAACGGCGTTTATCGCTTCTATGCAGGGCGCAGTCGTTGCGCTGTTGTCAAAATAGGCTTCCATGCGTAATCTCCTCCTGTCAGCACTACACCCATTATATAGTCTATTTATTATACACCATTTTTCAGCCGCTTGCAATATTTTTAAATAATATATTTAATATTATATTGCTTTTCGCTTTGCGGCGGTGTAAAAGATTCGGAATAAAAAACCGATTCTACGCCATTCTATGCCGAAAAAAGCCGTTCGTGATATCATCATACCTCTTCACATTTAATAAAAATGAGCTGATTTGTTAACAATTTTAAAAAAATTGCGTATTATACTTTTCTTGAACTTTCACCGAGTATGTGGTATTATGTTTATACAGCTCGGAAAAGGAGGGAAACGCATGAGTACAAAGACAACGCAAAGTCATTTCAAACAAGTTACCGTCATGCTTCTTATGACGGCATTTCAGCTCATATGTGCCGCCTGCGTTCTCTGCCGCGAGGAGGAACTGAGCTTATCTCTTGTATATATTTTCTTCGGTTACATTGCCGCCGAATGGGTCTATATGCTCGTGGGGAGTCTCGTAACCGGCAACGATTATTTCGAACTTGAGGCAATTGCTTTTTTTCTTTCGGGAATCGGACTTACCGTATGTGCAAGCATCGGAGAATCCTATGCATTAAAGCAGGTCATCGCTATAGGAATGGGACTTGCCGTCTACCTTGTTATGACGGCTTTACTCAGCGACGTTCGGGTTGCAAGCTTACTGCGTTATCCCGCCGCCGCACTGTCATTGCTTGTGCTTGCCGCCAATCTTGCTCTCGCCGAGGTAACAAACGGTACGCTCAATTGGATTGATCTCGGTTTTTTCTCCGTTCAGCCCTCGGAGCTGGTTAAGATAGCTTTCGTGCTGGTGGGAGCGGTAACGCTTGAAAAACTGCTCTCCAATGCAAGTCTTACGAAATATATAATCTATTCCGTCTCCTGCGTGGGCTGTCTTTTTCTCATGAAGGATTTTGGAACGGCTTTGATATTCTTTTTTACATTTATCCTCATTGCTTTTATGCGTTCGGGCGACATCAGAACGATAGCTCTTATCTGCACAGCCGCTCTCATGGGCGCTGTACTGATAATTTACTTCAAACCCTATGTTGCCAACCGTTTTGCCGCATACCGCCATGTTTGGGATTACATGGATACAACGGGATATCAGCAGACAAGGGTGCTGATTTATTCGGCAAGCGGCGGGCTTTTCGGGCTCGGTATAGGCGAGGGATATCTGCGCGACGTTTACGCCGCCTCTACCGACCTTGTATTCGGATTGATATGTGAAGAAATGGGGCTTATTATCGGAATTGCCGTGCTTCTCAGTTTTGCGGGAATCGCTCTGTTTGCGGTGCGTGCGGCAAAGACGGCCGGCTCTGCCTTTTATTCTATTTCGGCAGTTGCGGCGGCGGGAATGATGCTCTTTCAGCTTTCGCTCAATGTTTTCGGAATAACGGATTTACTCCCGCTTACAGGCGTTACTTTGCCCTTTGTCAGCAGAGGCGGCTCCAGTATGCTCTGTTCATGGGGGCTTCTTGCCTACATCAGAGCGGCAGGCGCTCCGTTCAGTCCTCCGAAGCCGGACATTGCCGTTTCAAAGAGCAAGCGCAAAGCGGCATCCCGTCCGAAAGGAGGTACCGTATGAGAATCACGGCAAGGCGCGCGGCAATTATATATGTGCTGATAATAGCGTTCGTTGTCGGTATCGGAATTTTCGTTGCGGGACTCGCCTTAAACGGTTCCGAATGGGCATCCGACAAAGCCAACCGCCATATTTATTCAAACGGAAAAATCGTAAATGCGGGCACGATATACGATATCAACGGCAAGGTGCTTGCACAGAGCAAAAACAACAAGCGTGTGTTTGCCGAAAGCTCCTCCGTCAGAAAAGCAACTCTGCATGTCGTCGGCGATGCTTCCGGATACATCGCAACGGGTACGCATTCTCTTTTTCGTGACGTTCTCTCCGGCTACAGCTTTGCGGGCGGCATTTACAAGCTCAAGGAAAGCGGCTCGGGTACGGATATCACGCTGAATATCGACAGCGAAGCAAACCGAATTGCCTATGAAGCCCTCGGAAGCTACAACGGTGCGGTTGCGGTTTACAATTATAAAACGGGTCAGCTTCTTTGCAGTGTTTCGAAGCCGACATACGATATAAACAACAGACCCGACGACCTTCTCACAAACGAAAAATACGACGGTGTTTTTCTAGACAAAGTTATATCGGGAATCTATACTCCCGGCTCGGTCATGAAAATCGTCACCGCCGCATGTGCAATAGAAAATATCCCCGATATTTATTCGCGTACTTTTGAATGTAAGGGCGAATACGAAGCTTCGGACGGCACCGTTATATGCAACGGCGTTCACGGCAATGTGAGCTTTCAAGAGGCGATGAACGAATCCTGCAACTGTGCCTTTGCTGAAATAGCGATTGAACTCGGTGCGGATAAGCTTCTTGCCACGGCGGAATCCATGGGCTTTAACTCAAAGCTCTACGCCAAAGAAATTCGTTTGACCAAAAGCCGTTTCTCTCCGTCAAAAACGAGCGAATCCGAACTCGGTTGGGCAGGCATAGGTCAATCTACAACATACATAAATCCCGCCCATCTGCTTACAATTCTCGGTGCAATTGCCAACGGCGGAGAGGGCTACGCTCCCGACAGAATACGCTCCACGGGTTCTTTTTCCGAAATCGTCGGCAGAATGCCCTCAACCATTGTAAAAATCAAGCCGGAAACCGCCGCAAAGCTGAATGAGCTTCTGCGTTCAAACGTTAAGGATAAATACGGAGATTGGAAATTCGAGAACCTTGTTATGTGCGGAAAAACCGGCACCGCGCAAATCGACGGCGCAAAAAGCCATTCTTGGTTTGCGGGCTATTCTCAGCGTGACGACCTGCCGCTTGCCGTCGTTTGCATTGCCGAAAACGCCGGCTACGGCTCGGGCGTAGCTTCAAGCGTATCAAACAAGGTAATGCAATATTTCTTGAAATCCATGACATAAAAATCGGAGCCTCCGCCGTTTGGCGGAAGCTCCTTACTTTTATCTGAATGCGGCATAGGCGTAGGTAGTGCCCAATTCATTGAGAAGCGGCGAGCACGAACGCACCGCCTGTGACTCGGAATTGCTCACACGGAAGCCGTTTGCCGTCAGCGTTACACCGATGGTTGCAAACTGCCCGAATGCTATACCGCACATTGCCCAGCCCTTGCCTTGAGCGGTATCTGCGGCAAACGGGGGTAATCCGTTTCCGAACACGATTATCCGACTCGGCTTAAATCCGACATCTATACTCTGCGAGCTTGAGCCGGTTCCGAAATATGAACCGAGCACATACGGCGTATCCAACTTCACCTGCTGCTCCGGTGAAAGATGGATTTCCGTATTGTTTATATGAGAGCCGCAAAGCAGTTCCTTGCTGATAAACGACGGAAAATCAAGGCTTGACGTTGCCGCAGGGCACATGGTTGAATTGACCGTCAGCCATGCGCTGAGCACAAAGGCATCCGTATCACGGTCGGAAATAATATTTTCACAGCCGGAGGCTACAATATCGAGCGAGGATGCAAACGTCAGACAATCAATAATATCCGTAAACGCCTCATGACACGCCGCACCGCCCGAGGATAACGGTGCGTGTATCGAAAGTCTCAGCATTATTTCCGCTTGTCGGCAATACTCGTTTTTGACAAGCACACCCTCATCGTTTTCCACGAACGAATCCGATATATTAATTCCCTTTATGCCAACAGCAACGGTCGTTTTTTTGAGCGGCACTGCTTTTTTAATCGGCGGAAATTCGGTGAGAAATTTTATATACTTCAGCTCTTCTCTGCTTTCGAGCCATTCCACTATGCTTGCGGGCAATGCACTTATTTCACTCATTTTCCGCCTCCTATTCTATCTCGACGATTTCTCTTACAACAGCCCAAATATAGAATGCTTCATCGCCCTTGAACACCTTTTCGGCACGGTCAACGCGAAATTTTTTTCCTATTGCGAATATATATGAGCCGTCGGGAGCTTCGGTCAAATCGGGAGCAGGCGGCCCTATATAAAGATAATGCCCCTGCGAATTATAGCCTATTTCGGTATTCACGCCGTACAGATACATCTTATTCTTGTATCTCAGCGGGCTTACAAACGCTTTCGTTTCGGCAAGAATCGCGCCGTCTGCTCCGACAAGACTTGCCGACGATGCATGCCTCTGAAAAAGCGGCTGTAGATTCATACCCTCACCTGCCCGAAATGAAATTCATTGTCTTTCAGCAGGGGCGCCGCCGCAACAAGAGCGGCGCTTTTTTCTTTTTTGGCGTATTCCGCAAGCTCCGAACGTGAAATGCTTACCGACACATCGCCCGCCTTAAAAGAGGTCGTTCCGCCGTCGTTGAGTAGCCTTTTAACGCAAAAACGCTGATAAGCAAACGCCGCCGCCGTATTTACGATACGAAAATCCGTGACATCCGCTTCGGGCTTTATCATAGCGGAAAGTTCAAGACATGCCGCCTCACAAAGGGGCAACAGTTCTGTTGCGTCACCGTCGGGTGAATAATATTCAACAACCGTGTTGAGCACGGTTTGCGGGTCAATCAACGCTATCCCTCCGTCAGACGGAAAGCACCTTCGATGCTCCGTCAAAAATTTTGGCAAAACCCGCCGTACAGCTTATTACCGCACGTTCGAGCTGTCTGTCAATGAGCTTGTCGTATTCGGTCATAACATCACCGCTCTTTACCATTTCGAGGGCGGCGGACTTATCCAAACCGACAAGTATTCCGCTGTCAAGAGCCGAAGATTTAAGTAGCTTTGCTCCGAGAGGAGTTACCGCCTTGCCCGTACCGTGGAAGGTCAAACCTGCCGCTGCATCTCTGAACTGAGACATATTGAGTATTGCTTCCATAACATCGGGACTCGCTATCACGGTATTAAGCTCATACGGGTCAAATCCGTTCCAAAACGAAATAAGGTCGGAATATTCAAGAGTTCCCGAATTTGCGCAAGAAATCCTTTCCGCGGCATTACCGTTGCCGTCGCCATTTTGAAGAACATCGAGAGCATCAACAAGCAACGTGCGGGCAATATGTGAACCTATCTGTCTAAGAGTAACGGTAAAAAGGTCAAGGCGCTGATACTTTATCGCCTCATATGAAGCAACAAGCGTTCTGCCCCGTTTGTGCAATCTCACAAGGTTTTCCTTCATTCTGACATTGGTTTCGGGTATGAAAGAACCCTCGGCAACCGTCTTCAGCTCCTTTTCGTCATCCGTTGGAACGGATGAAATCGAACGGTAGTCAAGCCCGTTGAAAACCGTAGTGGTCGCAACTATATCAGGCAGAATATCCGCCTGCTCGACGCCCTGTCTTACCGCTCTTGAAACATATTCGGGAAAAAGCACCGCACTGTCGGCGGTTGCGAAAAATTTGTCTACGATATCGCTGGAGGGACCGCCGACCTTAATGCCGAAGCGCTTAAGCTGACGCTGATATGCATCAAGCCCCTCAAGAGGAGTCCCCTTATAGTTCTCGCTCGGATCAAGATTTTCGAGTGACTTCGTGAAATTTCCGGATGAGTAAAGCCCCTTTTCGAGCTTTATGTTATCAAATGCTGACATCTTATTTCTCCTTTCAAATTAAAGCAAGAATGTCACGGTCTTTTGTGCGGTGTCAACCGAAAGAACGAGATATTCTCTGCCGTTTGTCGAGTCCGCCTTAACACCGGTACCGCCGGAAGAAAGCTCCGAATAGCCGACCGCGGGAGCCGTGCCCGTGTAGGGAAGCGTTACCGTACCGCTGAGCTGAACGGAAACGTAGCTGTTGTCGCTCGATGTTGCAATGCCGCAGAATGCACTTCCGCTTGCACACGCCTTTACCGTACCGTTTCCGCTCATTGCCACCGGTGTTCCGACCTCAATTTCGGAAGCTGTTTTGAATGTTGCGGTGTTCTCATTGAAACCGCCGAATGCTACTGACATTTTCTTATCCTCCTTAAATTTTATATTCGGAATTTTCCGAAACCGCATGCTCCTTTTCGGGAGCAAGCTGTCTTATCAGCGGCAGACCTTCTGCCGCTTTGGAGGCAAACGCCTCCTTCATGTCCTTAAGAGTATGCAGATTGACTGCCGAGCAAATGCTGTCGAGTGTTTCGCCCGTCATCGTCGGAAGCACCCTTGCGGCGTTTTTAACTATCTCCTCACGCAGCTCCTCCCGATATTCCTCGGCAAAGCGTGCAAGCTCCTGCTGAGTGATACTTTTTTTGCCCCCATCAAAGGACTTTATAACTCCCGCATTCCTTTGTGCCGGCACCGCCACAAAAGACCATTCGTAAGCATCCGCAGGCTCGGAAAGCAGATAACAGCAAAGCTTGCCGTTATATTGCTTGCCCTTTTGGTGCTCACAGCCCTCGGTTTTGATGTTTTTTCCGCATATCGAACAGCTTATGCTTCTCACGCAACAGCCCACGCTCGTTTCTTTTTTTATTCCGGCATCAATTTCGGATATCAAATCCTTGTTCTTTTCGGTACGAACCATATACGCCTTTGCCTGAATATAAGTGTACGGCTCGCCGTCCGCCGTTTTTTTCACGGGATCGGTAACAACGCAGGCGGAGTATATCCTTGCCGTTTGATCCTTTCCGCTCATGTTGTGATCGAATATGCCGCTCTTGCCGACAAAAAGCTCCGCAAGCGTTTTGAGTGCGGGAATTGTGAATTTTTCGTTATCTCTGTCTATTTCGTTATCACAGAGAATGAGAGAAAAAGTATACAGCTCCTCCCTCGTGAGTTTTTTTCTTG
>CAYNUD010000021.1:0-17215 GCA_964400315.1 uncultured Clostridium sp.
ATATTTTGAGGTTACTTCTCTTTTTTATTGGGTCATATCATTTTAGCACATACATATCGACAAGAAAAACCATATAATTTACGACGGTAAGCATTGGCAAACGGCAACTTTCGTGTTATAATATTAATATTGTATGTAAATCAACACTTTTTTTAATTCGTGTCGTTGTCTTATCCGCTCTGTTAGCGTATTATTATTTATTATGGATTTATATTACCGCTCGGCACGGGTATTTCGGCAGCAAAAGCTGAAAGGAGCAGGTCTTATGAACAAATCCGAAAGCAAGTTTAATAACACCTCGGCAAAAATGGATAACGCCCTCATTGAGCTTCTCGATAAAAAGGCGTTTGAGGACATAACCGTAAAGGAACTTTGCGAAAAAGCCGGAGTTAACCGTTCGACCTTTTATCTGCATTATGAGAATTTGAGCGAGCTTCTTGAGGAAAGCATGGTATATACACTTAAGCAATTCAACGGGTATTTTGCTCCGGAAAACCGCATACTTATTAAAAAGCTGTATGACTGCCCACTTGAAGAGCTTTACTTAATAACTCCCAAATATCTTATTCCCTATCTTCGCTGGGTATCGGAACATCAAAAATTTCTGAATACAATAATTAAAAATGCCAAACTGTTTAAGGTTGAGAACATTTACGGGCAAGTATTCAACTATGTTCTTTCACCCATATTTGACCGTTTCGGTGTACCCGAAAGTGACAGGCATTATAAGGCATTGTATTATATCAACGGCATAGTTTCCGTCGTCGGCGAATGGATAAAAAACGGTTGCTCGGACTCTTTGGACCGCATGGCGGCTTTGATTCAGGACTGCGTTATGAGCGGAATACATATCGAAAAGCATTTTCCGCAATATTTTGTTGTGCAAACAGACAAATAAACAATATTTAGATAAATCTTAATATTTTGTTCATTGAAAAAGTATTTAAAATATGCTATACTTTTCAAGTATTAAGCAGAATAAGGATGTGTACTTTTTGACTAAGCCTTTTTACTCAGTCAGAAATGTCGGGAATCTTCGTGAACTTATCGACCAAAGCGTCGAGCTTTACGGCGACAGACCCGCTTTCGAAATAAAAAGCGATAAAGACGGACTCTACGAAATTACATACAAACGCTACCGCAACGAAATCAATTGTCTCGGTACGGCAATTGTTGATATGGGACTTGCCGGTGAAAAAATTGCCGTTGCCGGTGCGAACTGCTATGAGTGGTGTCTGACTTATATGGCTACGGTCTGCGGCGTAGGCGTAATCGTTCCCATTGACCGTGAGCTTCTTTTTGACGATATTAACAGCATTCTGAACGTTGCGGATGTTAAGCTCCTTATTTGCGACGATAAATTTGCCGAAAAGCTTAACGACCGTATCGGCGAGATGAAAAAAGATCTTAAAATCGTATATATGAGAAATGCGCCGAGTGAGGATGCCCCTTCCGTCGCAAAGCTCATTGAAAAGGGACAGGCTCTTCTTGACGGCGGCGACAGAAGATATCTCGATGCCGTAATTGACCCTGAGGCTATGTGTTCTCTCCTCTTCACCTCGGGCACTACCGGTGCTTCAAAAGGGGTTATGCTCTGCCATCGCAACTTCTGTTCCGAGGTCATGGCGGCAATGGGCGTTATTAAAATTTCTCCCGAGGATTGCGGAATTTCGATGCTTCCCCTGCATCACACCTATGAAAGTACAATTATACTTTTCTTTGCCCCGTACTGCGGTGCAAAGGTTACGTTCTGTGACGGCTTCAAATATGTTCTCAAAAACATGAAGGAATTTAATCCCTCCGTTTTTGTCAGCGTTCCGCTTGTTCTCGAAACCGTACACAAGCGTATTATAAAAGCAATACACGCCAAGCCGAACGGAGAACGCCTTTTCAAAATCGGCAAGCTTCTCTGCAAAGCGGGTTCCTATATAGGTCTTGATCTTAAAAAGAAATTCTTTGGTGAAATTCAAGAAACTTTCGGCGGTTCGATGAGACTTATTATCTGCGGTGCCGCTCCGATAAATCCGCAAATTCTCAAAGACTTTGATGCATTCGGAATCCAAATCATTTTCGGTTACGGCCTTACGGAGTGCGCTCCCCTTGCCATAATAAATCACGACAGACTTCACGGTGCGGAATCGGTTGGCGTGCCGCTTCCCGGTGTTGAAGCAAAAATCGTTGATGCAGACCCCTCAACGGGTGTAGGAGAAATCTGTGTAAAAGGTCCCATGGTAATGCTCGGATATTACAACAACCCCGAGGAGACCGCAAACGTTATTGATTCCGACGGATTTTTCCACACGGGCGATCTCGGATATGTTGACAAAAAGGGCAGATATTACATTTCCGGCAGAAGCAAAAACGTCATCATTCCCTCGAACGGTAAAAACATCTACCCCGAAGAGCTTGAATATCATCTCGGTTCAAACGACCTTGTAAACGAATGCCTTGTTATTGCCGACGAAAACAGCAAAGGCGAAACTATCGTTGCGGCAAGAATTTTCCCCGATTTTGAGGAAATAAATGAAAAATTCGGCAAAACGCAGGACGAAATTTCAGACAATGAGCTTTATGATATCTTCAAGGGCGTTGTCAAGTCCGTTAACGAAAAGCTTCCTCCGTACAAGAAAATCGTTGATTTCAAAATTCGCCGTACCGAATTTATCAAAACCACAACCGCAAAAATCCAGCGTCACAAGTATACCGATTAAGCTGTCGGGAATAATAAGAAGCAATCGGCTGCTAAAAGAGAGGAAATTATGAAAAAGAAAACCGTTTTAAAAATTGCCGCAGTTTCAACTGCCGCTGTCGGCACCGCCTGTGCAATCGGCGGTAAACGCTTTGTTGACTCTTTCCTCGGCAAGGATGGTATTGCCCGTCGTGCCAATCAGACAATGCTCAGCGACGAAAATCATGAGTTGCTGACTGTCTCGGGCGAAAGCGATGCGGGACTTGAATTTTACCGCACCGTCGCTTACGAGGATGTATACACCTTCAATTCAAAAGGAGAACGCCTCAATGCAATATATTACGAGGCAAAGAAACCTACGGATATTTATGTCATAGCCTGTCACGGATACACCGGTGCTCCCGAGAAGTATAACGTCGTCACACACCGTTTCTATGATATGGGCTTCAATGTGCTTGCGCCCTACCTCAGAGCGCACGGCAAAAGCGAGCACAAGTTCTGCACCATGGGCTACTATGAAAGATACGATATTATTGAGTGGATAAGCTATATACTTGAAAAATCCCCGAACGCAAAGATTATTCTGCACGGCACCTCAATGGGCTCCGCAACGGTAATGATGACAACCGGAGAGTCTCTTCCCTCAAATGTTGTTTGCGCCGTTGCCGACTGCGGATACACCTCGGTTTGGGATGAATACAGCGTGCAAATAGAAAACGTTGTCGGTTTGCCAGAAATGCCGTTTTTGCATATAGCGCGCCTTGCCGCAATCGTTATGGCAAAATTCGATTTCAAAAAGACTTCTCCGCTTGAACAGGTCAAGAAGTCAAAAACTCCCACGCTGTTCATTCACGGCGACAAGGATGACTTTGTTCCTCTTTGGATGAATTATCCGCTTTACAAAAATGCCGCCTGCGAAAAGGAACGTCTCATAGTCCCCGAAGCTCCGCACGCCGCTTCTTTCGTTGTCAACCCCGAGCTTTATTGGAGCACTGTTGAAAAATTCGTTAAAAAGTATATATAACCGCAGTCGACACATCCGAACCGGATAAATGAAGCGACTGCTGTGTTAAAATACTCACCAAACCCTAAATAAAAATCCTGCCTCACACAATGTAAAATGTGAAGCAGGATTTCTTTATTGTTTCTTCTTGCCGAGATAAGCTTCCTTGATTTCTTCGTTTTCAAGCAGCTCGAATCCCGTGCCTTCCATAGTGATATTGCCCGTTTCGAGAACATATCCCCTATCTGCGATTTTAAGAGCCATGTTTGCATTTTGTTCATTGAGCAAAACAGTTATGCCATCTGCGTTTACGGTTCTTATGATATCAAATATCCCCTTAACGACAAGCGGCGCAAGACCAAGCGACGGTTCATCCATCATTATCAATTTCGGATTGCTCATCAAAGCTCTGCCAACCGCAAGCATCTGCTGTTCGCCGCCCGAAAGCGTACCGGCAAGCTGCCATTCACGCTCTTTAAGTCTCGGGAAAAGCTCATAAACATGATGAATATCCGCTTTTATTTTTTCTTTATCCTTACGTAAATACGCACCGATTTTAAGATTCTCAAGCACGGTAAGATTCGGGAATACCCGCCTGCCCTCCGGCACAAGGGTAACGCCCTTTGAAACAATATAATCGGGTGATTTTCCGACAAGCTCTTCGCCGTTAAACTTTATTGAAGCTCTTACGGGCTTGACTATTCCGCTTATTGCTTTAAGTGTGGTGCTCTTTCCCGCACCGTTTGCGCCAATGAGCGTTACTATTTTGCCTTGCTCAACGTCAAGCGAAATGCCTTTTACCGCTTCGATTCCGCCGTAAGAAACAACAAGGTCTCTTATTTCAAGAATATTACTCATCGTCGCTCACCCCCAAATACGCCTCAATAACCTTAGGATCGTTTTGGACATCTTCGGGAACACCGCTTGCGATAAGCTTGCCGAAGTCTATAACATAAATCCTGTCCGAAATATCCATAACAAGGTTCATGTGATGCTCAATAACAAAAACAGTGAGCTTGAATTTATCACGAATATCCTTAATAAACTCGGTAAGCTCGTTGGTCTCTTGCGGATTCATACCTGCCGCCGGCTCATCAAGGAGAAGTAACGACGGTTCCGCCGCCAAAGCCCTCGCTATTTCAAGGTGACGCTGTTTGCCATAGGGCAGATTTGCGGCAACTTCATCCTTAACATCGGAAAGGCCGAGAATTTCGAGAAGCTCCAAGCACTCCTCTTTCATTCTTTTTTCTTCCTTGCGGTTAAGCATAAAGGTTGCGGTGAA
Source organism: uncultured Clostridium sp. (assembly GCA_964400315.1). GTDB lineage: Bacteria > Bacillota > Clostridia > Oscillospirales > Acutalibacteraceae > CAG-177. The sequence continues at coordinate 4,975 of CAYNUD010000021.1, forward strand.
AAGATTGCTCTTTCTGTGCATATGCTTTGCCACAAGCACATTTTCAAAAACCGTCATCGACTTAAAAAGTCTGATATTCTGAAAAGTTCTCGCTATACCCTTTTTGGCAATGAAATCAGGTGTATGTTCAACAACCTTGGAATACTTGCCTGCATTCTCACCGGCATACATTTTTGCCATTTTTCCGTGAGGATGATTTGCGGCAATGACCTCTTCGTGAAAAACGACCTGCCCGTTCGTGGGAGGATAAACACCAGTCACTGCATTGAAAACCGTTGTCTTTCCCGCACCGTTGGGACCGATAAGCGACACTATCTCTCCCTCATTGATCTCCATTGAGAGATTATTTACAGCCACTACGCCGCCGAATTGCATTGTTATATCTTCGATACGGAGTACATTTTTACTCATTTTGAACGCACCCCCTGCTTTTTCTTGAGGCGGTTGCCGGAGCCGACTATGTTATGCAACTCTCTGTCGCCCATGATTCCTCTGCGGAAAAAGAGAACTACAAGCATGAGTATGACAGAGAATACGACCATTCTGAATCCTGTTTTGAAAAGAGGAATACCGATGTCGGCATCGTCAAGAAAGCGAAGCCACCATTCTCTTGCCGCTATAACAACAAAAGCGGAAATCATGCTTCCCGAAACGCTTCCCATACCGCCGATAACAACAATAAGAAGTATAAAATAGGTTACCGCAATGGTAAAGGTTGTTGAAGAAATAGCAGTAAGATACATTGCCATGAGCGCACCGCCGATTCCCGAAAAGAATGCACTGATAATAAAAGATATCTGCTTATTCTTCGAAAGGTTGATGCCCATTGATTCTGCGGCTATTTCGTCATCTCGGATAGCTCTGAGGACTCTGCCGTAGGTTGAATTGAGGAGCAGCATTATCACTGCTATGCAAATAAATACAACAATAAATATGCCATAGTACGATTCAAAGCCCGGAATTTTTTTAAGTCCGAGAGAACCGTTTGTGATTTTATTGAGCGGAGAAGAAGCAACAACAATTCTCACAACCTCGGCAAAGCCGAGAGTGGCAATTGCAAGGTAGTCACTCTTGAGGCGAAGAACGGGAGCTCCGATTATCGCCGCAAGTATCGCCGCCGCAAATCCCGCAACAATAAGCGCAACAATTATCGGCAATTCAATATTCTTGAGCCAATCGGCAACACCGTAAAGGTAATAAACAGTGCCGCGCGATTTGACGGGAATGGTGAAAATGGCGTATGTGTATGCACCAATAGTCATAAAGCCTGCCTGTCCGAGCGAAAAAAGTCCCGTGAATCCGTTAAGCAAATTGAGCGATACGGCAAGAAGCATATAAATGGCACTGAGCTGTAAAACCGATTTGAACATTGAAGTGCTTGATGCAAATTCGCCGCAATAAATTATTGAAATTACGAATGCTACCGCGACCGCAACAGGGAGAATGATGTTGAGTTTTGATTTTTTTGCCATAATCACACCTTCTCCTTAATTTTTTCTCCGAAGAGTCCCGTAGGCTTCACGAGCAACACAAGAATAAGTATTACAAAAGTGAATACATCACTGAATTCGGAAATGCTACTGCCCTTTACGAATGTTTCTATAAGCCCGATAATAAATCCGCCTATCAACGCACCGGGGATACTGCCGATTCCGCCGAAAACAGCCGCAACAAAGCATTTAAGTCCCGGAAGCGAACCCGAAAGAGGATATACGGACGGACGAGGGGTAAAATATAAGATAGAACCGATTGCCGCAAGCGCACAACCGATAACAAAAGTCATGCTTATAACATAATTGATTTTAACGCCCATGAGCTGACTTGTCTCAAAATCCTTTGAAACAGCGCGCATCGCCATACCGATTTTTGTTTTGTTTACAAGAAGAACAAGCGCCACAACAAGCACTACGGTGAGAATCGGGGTTATGAAAGTGACTATGGAGGTTGAAACCTCTCCGATAGTTATTCGCTTATTCAAAAAATCAATACTCGGATAGGATTTCGGCTGTGCCGAAAAAAGATACGTCGCGAAATTCTGAAGAAAATATGAAACGCCGATTGCCGATATCATTATCGACATTCTTGGAGCGCTTCTCAGCGGCTTATATGCGATTCTTTCGGTAAATACTCCAAGCAGAACCGTCGCCACTATTACTATCACAATGGATATGTACCAAGGTATGGTTAAATCCGTCATGCAGATTATCATAAAATAACCTGCCATCATGAAAATATCGCCGTGAGCAAAATTGATAAGACGCAAAATGCCGTATACCATCGTATATCCGATGGCAATAAGAGCATAGATACTGCCTATGGAAATACCGGTAAGACAGTTTTGAAAAAATGTGGTCATGGGTTTACCCCCTGTAAAATCGAGAAAAATCCAAAACGGCGAGGGCAAGCTGCTCCTCGCCGTTCATTAACACTTGTGAATTGCTTTAAGACTTATTGAGCCGGAGTAAAGGTACCGTCGGTGTTCTGTGTTCCGAGGAATTTGAATCCGCCGTTCGACATGGTCTTAATGTAAGTCATGTTCTTATTGGCATCACCGTTTTCGTCAAAGGTAACATGGCCCGTAACTCCATCGTATTCAACGGTGGTAAGAGCCTCTCTGAGACCTTCCTGCGTAAGATTATCGGGATTCAGCTTCTTAAGAGCCTCAATAACAGTCATGTAAGCATCGTAGCCGAGAGCCGAAACTGCCGCAACTGTATCATTGCCGCCGTTGAGCTTAAGATTTTCCGCGCTACTGTTAAGATATGCCTTGTAGCCCGCAACGAAGTCGGCGGATGCTTTATCGTTTTCATCAAAGAAGGTTGAGAATACAACGCCTTCGCAGTTCTCTTTGCCTGCGTTCTCGATAATTGTTGCGTTCTCCCAAGTGTCACCGGCCATAAGCTTTGCGGTAACACCCATTTCCTTTGCCTGCTTTATGAAAAGACCGGCAGTCTGGATTGAAGAAGGAACGAAAACAACATCGGGATTTGCCGCCTTGACAGAAGCAAGGATAGCGTTAAAATCGGTTTCATTGGTGTTGTATGTACCTTCGTAAGCTATAGTGCCGCCGTTTGCCTCAAAGCCTGCCTTGAAATAGCTTGCAAGACCGGTTGAATAGTCATCGCCGTTCTGATTGATAACCGCGGCGGTCTTAGCGCCCTGAGAGAGCGCATACTTCGCCATAACGGTGCCCTGGAACGGATCAAGATAGCAAACGCGGAAATAATAATCGTTGTCAAGAGTAACCTGCGGATTTGTGCAGGAGCAGCCGATTGCAACTATCTTGTTATCGGCGAATGTTGAACCTGCGGCGATTGAAACACCCGAGCCGTAAGAACCGAGAACAGCCGCAACCTTCTTGCTGACAAGAGACTGTGCCGCAGTTACGGCAGCCGACTTGTCGGACTGATTGTCAACCTCTTCAAGCTTAACGGTATACTCTACACCGCCTATGGTAACGGTGGGAGCAACGGTATTCGCATATCTGATGCCGAGAACCTCTTGCATTCCGCCTGCACCGTTCTCACCGGTCGCGGGCTCGAAAACGCCTATTTTTATAACGTTGCCTTCAATCGAAATGGGAGTAGCGGAAGCATCTCCGCCGCTAACGTCGTCGTCACCGTTACCGCCGCAAGCAGCAAGGCAACCTACGATAAGCATAAGAGCCATAAGGATTGCGATTAACTTTTTCATGTGCATGACCTCCGTAAATTTTTATGAATTAAGGGCTGACTCGCCCCAAGTTCCATAATATATTTACTTCCTAAAAGTAAAAAATATTTTTAATTATTATACAACATCATGGAGCATATTGCAATAGAAATCATCAAAAAAACTTAATTTTTTGTTCATTTTTCCGTAACCGCAACCGATGCATACAAACTTGCTTTGTTTCGGATAAATGAAGCGACTGCGGCGTTAAAAAGCCTCGCAAGGCTTATTTCTATTGTCAAGTGGTCTGACGAAGCATAACGGAATAATTTGAAAGCATCTTGCCGACAAGCCGTCAGGCGTGATTTGGTCAGTGATTACTTCGGGCGGGTTCGGACGCATCGGTTGCGGCTATATTTCACATTTTTCTTTTTCAATTATGCAAAAAAGTAAGAGCTGCCGTTCAAAAACGACAGCTCCGTGCAAATTTATGCAGTTTCTTTTAATTCTCTTTCAAGCCAAATGCTACCTATCTCTATTGCACTGTATAAGCCTCTGCGTTCCGCTTTTTTAACAATCTTGTCTTTCATTCTTACATCAGGATCGGTATTAACAAGCTGAACAAGGACTCTGTCCGCAACCTCGACACCCTTTACTTCGCGGGTGCTCGTTATTTGAAGAATGGCAACATACGGGGCATTCATGTAACCGTAGTAAATAGTTTTTCCGTTTCTCACAAGCGGCTTGCCCTTATACATAAGAAACTCGTTTTTCTTTGCCATCGGCTATCATCTCCTCTTAGTTTACTTTATACCGAGATAACACTTCACCATAGCCTGAAGGAGCTCATCTCTGTCAAGTCTTCTGACAAGGCTTCGGGCGTTATTGTGTGTGGTAATGTAGGTCGGGTCCTCAGAGAGGATATAGCCGACAATTTGGCTGATTGAATTGTAGCCTTTCTCATTCAAAGCCTCGTAAACGGCGAGAAGGTTTTTCTTCATCTCAACCTCATTTTCGTCCTTAATAGAGAATTTAATGGTTTTATCAGTCATTTCGGTCACCTCCGTACCTGACCATTATATAACACCTTTCGAAATAAAACAATATTTTTTTGAAAATTTTACTTTTCTTTAATAATTCACGCTCTGAGAACTACGCCGATACGGTCAAGGTTTGCCAAAACAGTATCAATCCAGCCCTGAACCTCATCCATTTCAAGCGTTCTGTCCATTGCCGCAAATACAAGACGAACCGTTATGCTCTTTATTCCGAGCTTTTCATAAGTGTCGATAACTCTTGCACTTTTAAGCTCCGATACACCGAGAGAATTCCAGCATTCTTCAAGCTGTGAATACCTGATATCTCCCGAAAGAACGAGAGAAAGATCGTAATACGTGGACTGCTGTGTGCTCGGTTCACTGAACATGATGGCATTTGCGTTCACCGAATTGAAATCCGTCATATCAATTTCAAAGCAAACGGCCGCAGCCACCTTATCGAGCTTTGCTCTGCAAGCGGGATGAAGCGCACAGAGAACGCCGACTTTTTTACCGCCCACAACTATCTCGGCGGTGTTTTTGGGATGCTGCCAATTGTGATTCGGGGCAATCTTATTATATACCGCTTTTGTCTGCTTTATTTCGCCGACAATGCAATTAATCATTTCAAGAGCTTTAAAGTAGAGTGATTTTTCGTCACCGCTCTTATCATAGAGAACAACGCCGAGACGTTTTTTCTCATTGCAAATTCCGTTTTCGTCTACGCCGTCAACAACTCTGCCGATTTCAAATATTCCGTAGCTGTCGGAAAAATCCTTGTTTTCACTCGCCGCCGTAAGAAGTGTGGGAAGCATGGAATTTCTGAGCGTACCGTTATCGGAATTTTCTATATTAAGAACCTTGACATTATCTTCAACCTCAATGCCCAATTTCTTAAACTTTCTGCCGTCACACCAAAGATAAGAATGTATTTCATGAAGTCCGAAGGTCTTTACAAGAATATCCTTTGTCTCCTCGTCCTCCAATCTTCCGTAATCGTTCGGCACGGGCTTGAGCGGACTGCGGGTGGTGGTTATCTCGAAATTATCATAGCCGTAAATTCTCGTTATCTCTTCTATGATATCTGCTTTCATGGTAACATCCTTGGTAGCTCTCCATGAGGGAACGCTGACCTCGTAATCGTCACCGTTGCGTTTTACGCCGAAGCCGAGAGAAACAAGAGTCTTTTCAATCTGCTCATTGGCAATGTCGATTCCCGTATATCTGTCAACATATTTCTTGTCGAAAGAAATGCTGACCTCGGGATATTTTCTGACATACTTATCCGTAAGACGTGAAGCGACTCTTGCGCCGGAATCTGCCGAACGGACAAGCTCGACAAATCTGCCTACGGCATCCATGGTAAGCTCGGGATCAAGCATCTTTTCGTATCTTGCGCTTGCATCGGTTCTGTGTCCGAGCCTTGAAGAGGATTTACGAACGCTTACGCCGTCAAAGTTTGCGGATTCGAGAACAACGCTTCCCGTATCTTCAACGATTTCCGAATCAAGTCCGCCCATGATACCGGCAATCGCTACCGGTTCGCTTCCGTTGTATATCATCAGCGTATCTTCATCTATTTCACGGCTGACTCCGTCAAGCGTAGTAAAATTCATCTTTTTCTCGGGCGTTGTGACAACGATATTATCTATTTTATTCGCATTAAAAGCATGTGTCGGTTGACCGATTTCAAGCATAATGTAATTTGTTACGTCGGCAAGCAGATTGATTCCTCTCATGCCGCAGTAATACAAACGGATACGCATCTCAAGCGGACTTTTATTTACGGTTATATTATCCATTTTAATGCAGGAGTATCTGTAAACAAGGTCCTCTCTGCCAACGGTAACATCAACCTTTTCGTCGCCGTCATAAGAAATATCGCCGAGCTTGAGGGGCTTAAGTTCTCTACCCGTGATAGCCGCAAATTCTCTGGCTATGCCGTAGTGACCCCACAGGTCGGGACGGTTGGTGAGGGATTTGTTGTCAACCTCGAAAATAATATCGTCAACGGGATAAATGCTCTTGATATCCGTTCCGTTTTTGAGTTCGGCATCAAGTTCCATAATTCCGGAATTGTCATCACTGAGACCCAATTCTTTCTCGGAGCAACACATACCTTCGGACACATAGCCCGCAACCTTAGCTGTTTTTATTTCACCGCCGCATACTCTGCCGCCTGCAAGTGCCAAGGCAACCTTCATGCCGGCTCTTACGTTGGGAGCGCCGCAAACTATATCGCAGACCTTGGTTCCGACATCAACCTTGAGAAGATGGAGTTTTTTGGATTCGGGATGATTTTCGACGGAAAGGATTTCACCTACAACTACATTCTGCACATCCTCGCCTTTAACGATTATTTCCTCAACCTCTGCGGTTGAAAGAGTGAATCCCTCAATGAGCTTTTTGATATCGAGACCGTCAAGGTCAACGTAATCTTTTATCCAATTTATTGAAACAAACATCCTTATGCCTCCTCGCTTTCGTTTTCCGGTTTGGTAAAGGGTCTGTCGGTAAACTGAGAAAGTGCTTTGAGATTTCCGCCGTTAAAGACTCTTATATCCTTTATTCCGTATTTCATCATTGCAAGTCTTGTAAGTCCGAGACCGAATGCAAATCCCGTATATTTTTCAGGGTCAACGCCGCCGAGTTTCAAAACGTTGGGGTGAATCATACCGCAGGGGCAAAGTTCAAGCCAGCCTGAATTCTTGCAGGAGGGGCAACCGTCTCCGCCACAGATAAGACACTGTATGTCAAGCTCGAATCCCGGCTCGACAAACGGGAAAAATCCCGGACGAAGTCTGACGGTAACATCCTTTTGGAAAACCTCGGAAAGCATTGTTTTCATGAAATAAATAAGATTGGATATCGACACGTCCTTGTCAACCATCATACCTTCCATCTGGAAGAAAGTGTTTTCATGGCAAGCGTCGATTTTTTCATTTCGGAAGCAACGTCCGGGAAAAACGGCTCTCAGAGGATTACCTTGTTCAAGAGAATCCGCATATTTACGCAAAATTGTATTCTGCGCGGCGGACGTATGGGTTTTAAGAAGCTGTCCGTTGCTCAAATAATACGTATCTTGCATATCTCTCGCAGGATGATGCTTGGGTATATTAACGCCCTCAAAGCAATTGTAATCATCCGTAACTTCGGAATAATCCTCGATTGAGAAGCCCATGTTAAGAAAAATATTTTCAAGCTCTCTTTGAACAAGGGTTATCGGATGATATGAGCCGAGAGCCTTGTTTACGGGCATGGATTCATCATAGCTTTCAGCCGAATCAATGAGCTTTTGCTCCTCAAGCTTTTTTAATTCCTCAACTTTACGTGCAAGTGATTCTTCAATATACTGCTTTGTTTCGTTTATCTTTTGACCAGCTTCTTTTTTCATTTCATTGGGAATATTGCGAAGCTCCTGCATAAGGCCGGAAACATAGCCTTTTTTGCCGAGAAATTCGATTCTGAGCTGTTCAAGTTCCGAAGTTGCGGCTGCCTGCGAAGCCTTTTCTTCAAACAGCTTTTTCAGTTCTGCCGGTTTTTCAAACATTTTATATCAATCCTTTCATTGTATACATAAAAATCCCCCGTCGCAAGGACGAGGGACGAATATAATCCGCGGTACCACCCTGATTCACGGCATACGCCGTGCTCTCAATGCCGTTAACGGAGCAACCGTTGAAGCTTACTTAAATTCAGCCTCACCGCTCACGGGTGAACTTCGGCAAAGCACTTCACAATCCGCTCTCAGCCGACGACGGATTTTCTCTTTAGTGAGTTGACTTGCTTACTCTCCCGATCACTGCGTTTATTTATCCTTAATAATATAACACATTGCCGCTGATTTTGCAAGGGGGTAAATGCGTTTTATTTGCTCAGTCCCCCAAATTTCGTGCATTCGGAGCATAATGGGGAATTTATCCGCCGTATCATTGTATCATTTGGTTAAATTCTTCTTCGGATATTATCTTTACTCCGAGGGACTGTGCCTTGACAAGCTTACTTCCCGCATCCTCTCCCGCAAGCACGAAGCTTGTTTTCTTAGACACGGATGACGCTGTTTTTCCTCCGAATTTTTCGATTATTTCACCTGCTTCATTTCGCGAATAAGTCGGCAATGTTCCCGTCAAAACAAAGGTCATGCCCTCAAATCGGTTATCGACCTTTTCTTTGAGCGAATCCATATTTACACCGAGTGCGGCAAGTGCTTCGATTTCTTTCTGCGACTGCTCCAAAGCGAAGAAATCGGCAACGCTCTGTGCCATTATTCCGCCGAAGCCGTCAATTGCGGTAAGTTCCTCAATGCTTGCCGCCATCAAAGCCTGCATTGTACCGAAATGCTCCGCCAGCAATTTGCCTGCCTTTTGACCGACATGGCGTATACCGAGAGCAAAAATTAACTTTGAAAGGTCGCGTTTTTTAGATGCTTCAACGGCTTGCATAAGATTCTGCGATGATTTATCCTTAAAGCCTTCAAGAGTCATGAAATCCTCTTTTTTTAACGTATATATATCACTCGTCTTGACAAGTAAGCCGTTTGATACCAACTTCTCAAGGACGGCATCGCCCATTCCTTCGATATCCATTGCATCACGGGAGCAAAAATGAATAAGATTGCGTAAAAGCTGTGCGGGACATTCGGGATTGACACACCTAACCGCTGCCTCCCCTTCCTCACGAATAACGAAAGCGGCGCAGGACGGACAACGCTTCGGCAATTCGAACGCTTCGGAATTCTCTTTATGAGACACAACCTTAACAACCTCGGGAATTATATCTCCTGCTTTGCGAATAATGACTCGGTCCCCGATGCGTATATCCTTTTCGTTTATGAAATCCTGATTATGAAGCGTTGCTCTCGACACCGTGGAACCCGAAACAAGCACAGGCTCAAAAACGGCTGTGGGGGTCAGCACACCCGTTCTCCCGACGGCAACTTCAATATCAACAACGCTCGTTTCTTTTTCCTCGGGAGGATACTTAAAAGCAAGTGCCCAACGGGGAAATTTTGCCGTACTTCCTATTTCTTCACGCATTGCAAAGGAATCCGTCTTTATGACCGCTCCGTCAATATCAAACGGCAATGAGCTTCTTATTTCGCCTATTCTCGCAAGCTCCGTCTCTATATCCTCAACGCTCGAAAATTTGTTGCAAAACGGTATGGTTTTGAAGCCAAGCTCCCTTAAAAATTCTATCGACTGCCTATGTCCCGTCAATTCGTTTCCATCATAGCGCTGAACATTGAAAACAAATATATCAAGTCCTCTTGTTGCCGTAACGGACGGGTTTTTCTGTCTAAGTGAACCCGCTGCGGCATTCCTCGGATTTTTAAACGGCTTTTCTCCGTTCAGCTCCTGCTCACGCGCAAGGTCGGCAAACACCTTTTTAGGCATATACACCTCACCCCTGACCTCTATCGTAATGTCCTTTTTAAGCCTAAGGGGTATGGAATTTATCGTTCTGAGATTTGCCGTAACATTCTCACCCGTTACGCCGTCGCCTCTCGTTGAGCCTCTTACAAACACGCCGTTTTCGTATTCAAGCGCAACGGAAAGGCCGTCGATTTTAGGCTCGACAGCAAACTCCGCCTGTGGAAAATCCGATTTCACTCTGGTTATAAACGCCTGCACCTCGGTAAGATTAAAAGCATCCTGCAAGCTCTCGAGCGGCACGGAATGTACCACCGGCTCAAACATGCCCTCGGCGCTTCCGCCGACACGTTGTGTGGGCGAATCGGGCGTAATAAGCTCGGGGTATTCCTTTTCTAACGCCGCAAGCTCCCTCTGAAGCATATCATATTCGTTATCCTCGATTTCGGGGTCATCTTCAACATAATATTTATGGCTGTGATAATTAAGAAGTGTCCTCAGCTCTTCTGCTCTCAGACGTGCTTTTTCAAACTCCATGGCATTTACTTCCTTGCTGTTTATTGTATTTATTATATCACTTTTTTTAGTAAAATCAATGTATTTATCTGCTTTTCATTCTATTGAAACATCGGGTACGCTTCCGACTATCACCGTTTGAGCAATACACAAAGAGGTTTCGGCTTTTTCTGTCAATCTCTTTTCCGCAAGAGAAATAACAACAGTGGTTTCTATATTCAGCATAACGCTGTGCTGTGTTTGATTTACACCCGCAGAGGTGAACACGTTATCAAAATTCGATGACGTAGATGCCGAGCATCCCACCTTGACCTTGATTTGCGGTCCCGAACCGGAAAGAAGCGAAATGCCCGTTGCCGTGCCGAGAGGTATACGAATCTCGGTGCGTTCCTTATCTTCAAAGGCATTATCTATAGCTTCGGTTATTTTCGCCTTAAAAAGATTCAGCTTCACCGCATCGGTACTGATTCCCGTAATGGAATTATCCGTACCGTAGCTGATTTTTACTATATCAGAATAATCCGGCGTACACTCTGAAAGCACATTTGCAACGGCTGTGTTTATTCTTTCCGTTGCAAGTCTGTGGGCTTCGAGAGCCGCAAGCTCGTTTACCGCAGGTCTGAGCCGCGCATCGGCAAGCAACACCGCCGCCGTTAAAGCAATCAGAACGCTCACCGTTCTGAAAATAATTGTGTTTCTTCTGTAATAAAGCCTGTGATATCTCATCCGCCCACCTCTTTCTCACACTTTATATAATATGCAAAAAAGTCGGGCAGTATATAAAAAAGCTGCGGAATTGCTCCCGCAGCCTCAGTGCTTAATTTAATCAGTCTTCGATTGCCGCCTTGCGTGAATTTATCTTTCTGAATTTCTCAACATCGAATTTCGGAGTACGGTCATAATAGTAAACGCCGTTCTGCTCCTGCTCGATATCGGTAAGCTGTGTATAGCAGAATGCAAACATACGGTCATTATCGAGGAAAGCATCGGTAAGTCCCTTATATCTCTCGAAAAATTCATCTTCGCTCTTGGGCGCATTACCGTAGCCCCACGCATTTCCGTCATCGGTAGGAGTCCACTGTATTCCACCGTATTCGCTGACGAAAGCAGGCTTCTTGCCGTCATACTGCTGACGCTCGGGGAATCTCTCGTAAAGCTCGCCCTCGGTCATAAGCTTGTCGTAATTCGCCTTCATAACGGCGGGATCCTGCTCGTAATCGTGTACGTCGTAAATGTCGGTTTCAACATGGAAGTTGCCGCTTGTATCAATGCAGGGTCTTGTTTCGTCCATACGCTTTGTGACTCTGTAGATGTTTCTGAGAAGCTCGTCATCCTGCTTTCTGCCGTCCATATCCCATGTTTCGTTAAACGGGCACCAACCGACAATGGCGGGGTGGTTAAAATCTCTTTCAACGCTCTCGCACCATTCGTTGAGGAACGCCTCGAGGGAGACTCTCATTGTATGGTTAAGTCCCCAGTTGCCGTACTCGCCCCATACGATATAGCCGAGGCGGTCGCAATGATAGAGAAATCTCTGCTCAAACACCTTTTGATGAAGTCTGGCGCCGTTAAAGCCTGCCGCAAGAGAAAGCTTGATGTCGTTTTCAAGCGCCTCATCGCTCGGTGCGGTATAGATACCGTCGGGGTAAAATCCCTGATCGAGAACAA
>CAYNUD010000022.1:0-16836 GCA_964400315.1 uncultured Clostridium sp.
CGTTCACAATCGCCTCGTCAAGAGTTCCGTTCTTTACGGCTTCGACTATTTTCTATGTACCGGAGCCCGAGGATGACGGCATTTCGAGATCGTTACCGTTTTTGAGACCGAGTACCCTGTCGTTAACCGCGCCCCAGTCACTGACAACCACGCCGTCAAAGCCCCATTCGTTGCGAAGAATGTCAATTTGCGTATACTTGTTTTCGGAGCCGTGAGTACCGTTGATTTTGTTGTATGAATTCATCACCGTCCACGGTTTTGCCTTTTTTACGGCAATTTCAAAGGCGGTGAGATATATTTCTCTGAGAGCACGCTCGTCAACAACCGAATCGCCCGTCATTCTGCGCGTCTCCTGGCTGTTTGCGCAAAAATGTTTGAGAGAGGTGCCTACGCCCTGAGACTGAACACCGTTTATGAAGCCTGCGGCAAGCTCGCCCGCAAGCACGGGGTCCTCGGAAAAATACTCGAAATTTCTGCCGCAAAGAGGTGAACGCTTCATATTGATGCCGGGGCCGAGAATTACTCCGACCTCCTCTTTAAGGCATTTTTTGCCCAAAGCAACGCCCATTTCGTAAAGTAACTCGGGATCCCATGAAGCGGCGGTGGTTGCCGCCGTGGGAAAGCTGATTGCGGGTACGCTTGTGGAAAGACTGATTCCCGCCTTGCTGTAGTCCTTTTTACGAAGTCCGTGAGGGCCGTCACACACCGTTATCGAGGGTATGCCGTACTTTTCCATTCCTTTGAGATGCCAAAAATCCGCGCCGTCGCATAATGCCGCCTTTTCTTCCAAGGTCATCTGCTCGAGAATTTCTCGGGGGTTTTTCATTGAAGTTCCTCCTTGTGTCATATGTCGCTTGTTTATTTGAATTTTATATTTCCGAATCAATATTATCTTCGATTCCGAGTATGTCGGCGGCATTCGTACCGTCAAGCTCTCCCGCCTTGCCGAGCTTTTTGCGAATTATCTCGTTGCGCTTATCCGCTTCATCGAGCGATTTGCCCGCTTCTTCTATTTTTTGTCTCGCCTTACGCAGAACGATACCGAATTTATCGTACTGTCCCCGTGCCGCCGCAAGAAGCAAGCGAACCTCGTTGGCCTTTTCGTTTATGGCAACGGCTCTGAAGCCGAGAGAAAGCGAATTAAGCAGTGCCGTTATCGTTGACGGACCGGCTATCATAACGTTAAATTCGCTTTGTATTTTTTCCGCTATTCCGCTTCTGGATGATGCTATTTCGGCGTAAAGGCCCTCCGTTGCAAGGTACATTATGGCAAACGGCGTTGTCAGCGGAACATTTATGTATTTCGATATCGTCCGAGCCTCCGCCGTCACCCTTGCTTCCAATGCCTTACGCGCCGCCGCCAATGCCTGTGCATCCGCTTCGTCCGCGGCATTGCAAAGACGGACGTAATCCTCCATGGGAAATTTTGAGTCTATAGGCAGGTACGTCGTCCTTTCACCGTCACTTGAAGGTATACGCACGGCGAATTCCACTCTGTCCTTTGAGTCGGGAGCCGCGGCAAAATTCGTTTCGTACATTCCGGGAATGGTCTGGTCGAGAATCGCCCCGAGCTGAATTTCAGCCCAAGTGCCTCTTGCCTTAACATTGGTAAGCACTCTGTTAAGCGTTGTGACATTCGCCGTAACGCCGTTCGAAAGCTCTTTCATCTCGCCGAGAGATTTATATACGCTTTCAAGCCTGTCGGAAACGGTTTTGAAAGAGCTGTCAAGTCTCTGAGAAAGCGTTGAGGTCAGCTTTTCGTCAACGGTAAGTCGCATCTGCTCAAGCTTGTTTTCATTGCTCTCTCGCAATCTGTCAACCGCTTCGGAAAGTTCCTTGCTCTGTTTTTCGCTCTGCCGCGCATTATTGAGCCGAATTTCGGCAAGCGCTTCTATAAGCGCCTTTTCGGTTTTGTTTTGTCTGTCGGTATTTTCAAGACGGAGCTGTTCGAGCCTTGCACTCATTTCTCCGATTGATTTTGACGTTTCTTCTCTCATGTTTCGCTGAGCTTCGGCATTTTCGCGCCTGCTCCGCTCGAATTCCGAACCGAGAGATGCCGTAAGAGAATCTATTTTTGACTGCACCTGCGACTCATCCTTTTTGCCTTGCCGTGCAAGCAAAACCGCAAGCATTATTATTGCCGCCGCAAGAAGCGCGATAACAACATATATCTCCAAATTCGCCCCTCTCTTCCTGTAAAAAATGTATATTATTAAAGAAGTATAACATATCCGTGAACTTTTCGCAACATATTTTTGTGCAATTTTTTTAATTTTCGCCGCAAGGTTGATATTTATTTTCGCACATGGTAGAATGAGCGTATAAATACAACGGAGGTTTCGAAAATGCTCGGAATAATCGGTGCAATGCACATCGAAGTGGAAACGGTTAAATCGCTTATGAAAAACAAAACTGCCGAAACGGTAAGCGGAGTTGAATATGTAAGCGGCACTCTTCACGGCAAAGAAATTGTAATCGCCGCCTGCGGAATAGGCAAAGTTGCCGCCGCAATGTGCGCTCAAACAATGATTCTCAAATATTCGCCGGAATGTATAATAAACACGGGAGTCGGCGGAAGCCTGAGCGCTCTGCTCTCTATAGGTGATATCGCAATTTCCGAAAGTCTCGTACAGCACGATATGGACACCTCTCCGCTCGGTGACCCCGTCGGACTTATTTCGGGGCCGAACATCGTAAATATTCCCGCAGACGAAAGGGCTATCCGTACTCTCGAAAAGGCCTCCGAGAAGCTCACAGGCGTAAAGACCGTTCGCGGAATAATCGCTTCGGGCGATCAGTTTGTCGCAAGTGCCGAAAAGAAAAAGTATATTGCAGACACCTTTAACGCTTCTGTTTGCGAAATGGAGGGCGCGGCAATAGCTCAGGTCTGCTTCATAAACAACATCCCGTTCTGTGTCGTTCGTGCCGTTTCCGATTGTGCCGACGGCTCGTCCCACATGGCATACAACGAATTTTTGCCCGTCGCCGCATCCAATGCGGCACAGCTAATAGAGGAATTTGTCGCTTTGTTTTAAGCTCAAAACCGTTCACTCAGCCGTTTTGCTGTATTTTTTTCGCTTTGAACAGCATTTTTTGTTGACATTGACAAGATTCTTTGCTAAAATAAATTGAATATATAAATGCGAGAGTTTTCTTTCGCATAAAATAAGGAGGAAATCAAAATGATTGATCAGAAAACGCTGGCGTATATCAATCTTTACGCCGTCCTCGGCACTCTCGAGAACCTCTGTGAGCTTGCTCCCGAGGCAAGCGGTCTGCTGACCAACAAAAAGCCTCTTTCCATAGGCTTCGAGGTTAAGGACGGTCCGAGCGCGACCATCACCTTTGCCAACGGCAAGTGCAGAATGGAGCAGGGCTGCGCAAAGTGTGACGTTAAGCTTCCCTTCTCGTCCTGCGAAAAGTTTAACGGACTTATTGACGGTACCGTTACCCCCATTCCCTCAAAGGGCTTTCTTCACATCGGCTTCCTGCTCAAGGATTTCACCGCCTTGACGGATTTGCTCAACAAATATATGAGACCCGATCCCGCCGACCTTGAGGACCCCGATTTCTTCAGAATAAGCACTCTTCTTATGCTTAACACCATCACCGTCGCTATCGCCCAGATAGGCAACAACGATGAAATCGGCAAATTCTCGGCGGACCATATGGTTGACGGCGAAATTTCCTTCAGCATCAAGGACACCGCCGCTACCACTATCAGAGTCAAGAATCACAGACTTCTCGCTCTCAAGAAGCCCAGCGAAAATCCGAGAGCCGTTATGGAGTTTGCCTCCATCGAGCTTGCAAGAGACCTCTTTGACGGCAAGGTTAACGCCGTTGCCTGCATAGGCATGGGCGACATCGTTATGAAGGGCATGATCTCCATGCTCGATAACCTCAACAGAATACTCGACAGAGTTGCTGTTTATTTAGCATAAGGAGGCAGCGAAAATGAGTTTCAAAATCAATACATACGAAAAAAGCACCGAGCTTTTCAAAAGAGCGGCTAAGGTAATTCCCTCGGGCCTTTACGGTCATCAGGGCCCCGCAGAAGGTTGCTGCATTCCCGTTTCGGCATATCCCCTTTTCAGCCAAAAAGCTAAGGGCTCCTATTTCTGGGATGTTGACGGCAACAAGTTTATCGACTATATGTGTGCCTACGGTCCGAACGTTCTGGGCTACAATGACCCCGACGTTGATGCCGCGGCAATGGCTCAAGCTAAAATAGAAAACTGCGTTACCGCTCCCTCAACAAAGATAATCGAATTTGCCGAATGCCTTGTAGATACCGTTGCGTGCGCCGATTGGGCTTTCTTTGCAAAGAACGGCGGCGACACCACGACCGCTGCTATAATGACTGCAAGAGCCGCTACCCACAAGAAGAAAATAATCTTCGTTAACGGCTTCTATCACGGCGTTGCTCCTTGGTGCCAGAAGATAGACTATCCCGGTGTTCTTCCCGAGGACGTCGCAAACAACCTTTATGTTGATTGGAACGATTTTGACGGTTTGAAGAAGGTTGTTGAAGAGAACGAGGGCGAAATCGCCGCATTCATCTCAACTCCGTATCTTCACGGCAACTTTGCCGATAACGTTCTCCCCGCAGAGGGATATTGGCAGAAAGTACGCAAACTCTGCACCGAAAAGGGCATCGTTCTTATCATAGACGACGTAAGAGCCGGCTTCAGACTTGACCTTGCGGGCTCCGACCATTATTACGGCTTTGAGGCAGACCTCATCTGCTTCTGCAAGGCTCTTGCAAACGGCTGGAACGTTTCCGCTCTTTGCGGTAAAGAATGGCTCAAGAGTTCCATCAGCGGACTTTCTTATACCGGAAGCTATTGGATGAGCGCAATCCCCTTTGCGGCAGGTATCGCCTGCATCGAAAAGATGAAGAAGCTTAACACCCCCGCAATGTTCCGTGAAAAGGGCATAAAGCTCACCGACGGACTTAAAGCGGCGGCGGCAAATAACGGCTTCAATCTTTCGGTAAGCGGCGAACCCGCACTGTTCTATCTCATGCTCAAGGATGACGATTCGCTCATGCTTCATCAAGAGTGGATAGCGGAAATGGTCAAGAGAGGCATATTCATGACCAATCACCACAACCATTTCCTGAATGCATCTCTCTCCGACGACGACATCAAGCACACCCTTGAGGTTGCCGAAGATGCGTTCAATACTCTTCGCAAAAATCACCCCGAGTTTAATTAAGGAACGAAGCGGATCAACCGCTTAAAAGAGTGAGGACAAATCGACTTTGTGTTCACTCAATATAGAGAAGGAGGAACCTCATATGGCATTATCAAAGCAGGAATGGCTGGCTCTCGAAAAGAAAGCTTTTGAGCTTCGCAACCTCTGCCTTGACACGACTTTTTGGGCAGGCAGTGCCCATATCGGCGGCGGCATGAGCGTCATGGATATGCTCACCATTCTTTACTACAAGTACATGAAGATTGACGTTTCAAATCCCGATTGGGAGGACAGAGACCGCTTCATTCTCAGCAAGGGTCACTCGGGCGTTGCTTATGCAAGCCTTCTTTGCGAGCTTGGCTTCAACGACAAAGAGCAGCTCAAGACCTTCAATCTTACAAACTCAAAAATGGGTATTCACCTTGATTCCAACAAGGTTGTAGGCGTTGACGCTTCAACCGGTTCGCTCGGCCACGGACTTCCCATCGCCGTAGGCACCGCTCTTGCCGCAAGAGTTCTCGGCAAGGATTATAAGACCTACTGCATTCTCGGCGACGGTGAATGCGACGAAGGCTCCAACTGGGAGGCCGCTATGTCCGCCGCTCATTTCAAGGTAGACAACGTTATTACCTTCGTTGACCGCAACAAGTGCATGATAGACGGCAGAACCGAGGACGTTATGGCTCTCGAACCCTTCGCAGACAAGTGGCGCGCTTTCGGCTTCGTTGTCAAAGAGGTTGACGGTCATAACTTCAACGAGCTTTCCGAGGCTATTGATTTTGCTCTTGAAAACAAGGGCGCCCCCGTTATGATCATTGCAAACACCGTTAAGGGCGAGGGCATTGATTACATGGAGGATAATTATCTTTGGCACTACGGTGCAATTGATGATGACAAATACGCAAAGGCTCAGGAGAGTCTTAAAAAACATTACGCTAAGCGTGTAGCTCGTGCAGAAAAGGAGGGCGTCTGATCATGGCAGGAGGAATGACCTATACCGCCGCTGAGTCCACTCAGTTTGCGACCGCTGAAATATACGGCAAGGCTCTTTGTGAGCTTGGCGAAAAGCATCCCGAGGTAGTTGCTCTTACCGCAGACCTCGGTAAATCAACCAAAATAGGACTGTTCGGCGAAAAATTCCCCGACAGATTCTTCAACGTCGGTATTGCAGAACAAAATATGTTCGGTATGGCAGCAGGCATGGCAAAGGCAGGACTCGTACCTTTCCTTTCCACCTTCTCGGTATTCGCTTCTCTCAGAAGCGCAGATCAGCTTCACACCGATATCTGCTATCAGAACGTTAATGCTAAAATCATAGCAACGCACGCAGGTACCTCGTTCGGTCAGGCAGGCTCAACGCACCACGCTATCTGTGACCTTGCGGTTTGCCGTTCACTCCCGAACCTCACCGTTATCTGCCCCGCAGACGGCATCGAGACCTACAATGCGGTAAACGCCGCATATGATAATTTCGGTCCTTACTATATCCGTATAAACAGAGGCTTTGACAGAGTTCTTTATGAAAACTCCGACTACGGCTTCGAGGTAGGCAAGGCAGTCACCGTAAACGAAGGCTCCGACCTTACCATCATTGCCTGCGGTTCATGCGTATTTCAGGCTCTTCAGGCTGCAAAATTCCTTGAAAATGCCGACGGACTCAAAATCAGAGTTCTTAACATGCACACCATTAAGCCCATCGACAAGGAAGCCATTATCAAGGCAGTCATGGATACTCGCCGCATAATCACCGTTGAGGACCACAACATTCTCGGCGGTCTCGGCAGTGCCGTTGCCGAGGTTATCGTTGAAGCGGGCAAGGGCTGTGCATTCAAGCAGCTCGGCATCCCCGACAAATTCGCTCCCATCGGTCTGCATGAGGATATTATGTCCATGCTCGGCATCGACCAGAACGGCATCATCGAAGCTGTCCGTGAGGTTATGGGCAAGGACTTCGAGCTTGATGACGACTGGGACGACGAGGCATAATTGCCTGACGCTCCGCATTGCAGAAAGGATGAATTTATATGGCTTCAAGAGAAGATATACTGACTAATAAAGTTTTCCTTTGTGCTGTTCTGCCTCTTATAAAAACCATTGCCATGGACGACCCGAAACTTGCCAAAAAATTTGAGCACGCTCACGCGGTCATTCAGGTCAGTGCCAAAGATCCCGATGCTCCCGAGGGTAAATTCGCAACTCATTTCGTTGTCAACAGCGGCGAATGGCTCTGCCATACCGACAAGGTAACGGAGAACCCTCACATCGAGCTTTGCTTTAAGAGCATAGAGGCGATGAACGCATTTTTCAAAGGAAATATCGGTCCTTCAACGCTTCCGGCAATGAAGGGTATTGCAAAGAAACCCGCAGTTTTCGCGGCGTTCATGATGACATTGCTTAAGATGTCCTCGCTTCTTACCGCAAAGGAGCCTCCCGAAGACGAAGAATCCAAAAAGCTCCTTGTTAAGTGCTATTTCTATCTGCTTTCAAGCGGCATAAGCACTCTTAACAAGCAGGGCCATGAGGAAATTCACAATTGGGCGCTCAAGAGTCCCGACAGAGTTTACGGTTGGGCGGTAAACGGATATCCCGAAATTTCCGCTTATATCCGCGTCAAGGCAGGCAAGTCCAAGGCAGGCAGAGGCGTTTACAAGCGTGCTCTTCCGTTCTTCACCATGAGATTCGACTCGCTTGACAGCGCTCTGGGCATCCTCATGGGTACAGCCGATATGCTTGACTATACCAAGGACAGCAAACTCATCATGGACGGTGCCCCCGAATTCGGCGCACAAATCGGTGCTTACATGATGATAGTCGGTGCTTACGCACAGTAATTCAATATTTTCTGCCGCACTTCTTCGGAGGTGCGGCATTTTTTTATCCGCATTCAAAGAAATTTTCGTCTACCTCTTGTATTTCTTATTAAAATTATTTATAATGTATCTAATAATAGGATAGTGGGGTATTTTGTCTTTAAATTTGAAATCCCGCAGCCAAAAGGAATGATGAATATGTCCGTTCAATCCGTAAGAGACTACCTTTCGCGGTTTGGCGCAGACGGAAGAATACAAGAGTTTTCCGAATCCTCTGCCACGGTTGAGCTTGCCGCCGCCGTGCTCGGCGTTATTCCCGCAAGAATAGCAAAGACTCTTTCTTTTAAATACGGTGACGGCGCAATGCTGATAGTTGCCGCCGGTGATGCAAAAGTTGACAACCGCAAATTCAAGGACAATTTCGGTTTCAAAGCGAAAATGCTTTCTGCCGATGAGGAACTGGAGCTGGTGGGTCATCCCGTTGGAGGTGTTTGTCCTTTCGCAGTAAAAAACGGCGTCCGTATTTTTCTTGATGAATCGCTGAAACGTTTTGATACCGTTTTTCCCGCGGCCGGAAGCGCAAGCAGTGCCGTTGAACTGACCTGTAATGAGCTGTTTGAGTTTTCGGGAGCGGAAAAATGGATAGATACCTGCAAGCTTCCCGAATAAATTTGTAATTTTTCGGTCACATTTTATTCATGCAACGCAAATTGTTATATTATATAATATTTGACATAGGTTAAGGAGGACCTTATGCAACATGTTATTTCTTACGACATCGGCACCACCGGTGTTAAAACCTGCCTTTTTGAAATAGGCGATACCATAACTCTCAAAAGTGCGGCTATGGAGGGTTATAATCTCTACATTCTTCCCGACGGCGGAGCGGAGCAGGACCCCGACGAATGGTGGAATGCCATTTGCTCCACAACGGCAAAGGTCTTCGAAAATTGCAGTGAGATAACGCCGGATATGATAAAGGGTATCTCTTTCTGCTCGCAGATGCAGGGCCTTGTGCTTGTCGATAGGGACGGCAAGCCCGTTCACCGAGCTTTCAGTTATATGGATCAAAGAGCAAGAAAACAGCTTAAAAAGGGCATCGCCAACGGAATACAGATTGCCGGTGCGAATATAGTAAAGCTTATCCCCTCTCTCATAATTACCGGTGCGGTTTCCGCAAGCGTTAAAGACCCCGTATGGAAATATCAATGGCTCAAGGAAAACGAGCCGGAAAATTTCAAAAGAGTTTACAAGTGGCTTGATGTTAAAGAATACATAATCAGCCGCATGACGGATAAATATGTTATGACGAGGGATTCCGCTTTCGGCACCTTACTTTATGATATTCGTAAGGGACACGAATGCTGGAGCCCGACTATCTGTAAAATTCTCGATGTAAACCCCGAACATCTTGCGGAAATAGTAGACTGTACCGCAAAGGTCGGCGGACTTACGGCAAAAGCCGCTTCGGAGCTCGGACTCAAAGAGGGTACGGCGGTATTCGGCGGCGGCGGAGATGCCTCTCTCATCGGAGTCGGTGCGGGAAGTGTCTCATTGGGCGAAACTCACATATATTCGGGCACCTCGGGCTGGGTATCCACGGTCGTTGATAAAAGCATCGTAGATGCTTCCGCAATGATAGCGGCTATCACAGGTGCTCAAAAAGGAAAATTCAATTATTTTGCAGAGCTTGAAACGGCCGGCAAGTGTCTCGAATGGGTTAAGGATCACCTCGCTCTCGATGAAATCGGAATTTTCCTGCAAAAAACTCATGTTGCCGAATCAAAGGAATCCGTATACACCAGCCTTTACGATTATCTTTCCAAGGTTATTGACGAAACGCCCGCAGGAAGCGGCGGCGTCATCTTCACTCCGTGGCTTCACGGCAACCGTTGCCCGTTTGAAGACCCCAATTCAAGAGGAATGTTTTTCAATGTCAGCCTTGAAACCGGTAAAACGGAGCTTATCCGCTCGGTCATAGAAGGTGTTTGTATGCACCTTCGCTGGTTCCTCGAAACACAGGATAAAAAAATCCAAACCTCGCAAACGGTTCGCTTTGTCGGCGGCGGCGCTCTTTCGGATGTTACCTGCCAAATACTTGCCGATATAACGGGCAGAACGGTCGAAACCGTTGACAGCCCCCAAAATGTCGGTGCGGTAGGAGCAGCGGTGCTCATGGCGGTGGGACTCGGCGTTATTTCCGATATTTCCGAAGCAAAAAGACTTGTCCCCGCAAAGAAAACCTTTATCCCCAACCCTGACAACAAAGAGATTTACGACCGTAATTTTGCGGTTTACAAAACTCTTTATAGCAATAACAAAAACGCTTTCAAGGCCCTCAACGGCTGAAGCATTAAGAAAGGATAGGAGATATGAAAAAATATTTTGCCATTATTATCAGCGTTATGGTCGTTCTTACCTGCTTTACCGCCTGCAAGCCCAAAATCAAGGACGGAACGCTCGTAACGGATGCCGGCGGCAAGGCTTATGCCGCAGTTACGCAGTCCGACGGCGCCATTGCCCGTGACGAAGCGGGAAACGTCATTCTTCTCGTAACCGATAAAAACGGTAAAAACGTCAAGGACGATGACGGTAATTATGAAACCCAGGCGGTCGCACTTGACCATGCGCTTGTTATCGGCAACCGCATAGAGTGCCCCAACTTCTCACTTGCGATTCCCAACGGTTGGAGCGACAGTTCGAGCTATTCCGACCTCGTTCTCACCAACAACAGCAACAGTGAGGAAATGATAAAGGTCATGTATTTCAGTGGCAAAAAGCTGTCCGAGGTCATGAAGGATACATCAAGCATAATCGACACAATTAATACAATGTTCAGCGACTGCGTTTACACAAATCAGCAAGTCACTGTCTGCGGCTTTAACGGAACTCTCATTTCCGCCTTTGTTCCCGAAAACACTTCGGGCACATCAACCTACATGGGCTATATTTTCTTTGAAAGAAACGATGTGGTTTACACCTGTTTGCTTGCCTCCGATTCAAACATGAATGACAAGCTTGACGAGGTGCTCGAAATTCTCAACAGCATCAATTTTAAATAATTTTTCCGGAGGGGAATAAAATATGTTATTTACTCAAGATATCGGTATAGATTTGGGCACAGCCAACACTCTTGTTTTCGCAAAAGGCAAAGGCATCGTCATCAGAGAACCGTCGGTTGTTGCGGTGGATCAGAAAAGCAATCCCCCGAGAGTTGTTGCGGTGGGCACCGAAGCCAAAGAAATGATAGGCAGAACTCCCGGCTCGATAATTGCCGTTCGTCCGCTCAAGGACGGTGTCATTGCGGATTTTGAAATTACTGCCGAAATGATAGAATCTTTTATCAAGCGCACCACAAAACGCAGACCCTTTTCAAGAATAAGAGTGCTCATCTGCATTCCGTCGGGCGTTACCGAAGTTGAAAGAAAAGCGGTTCATGACGCCGCAAAAAGCGCCGGTGCAAACTACATCAGCCTTATAGAGGAACCTATGGCGGCCGCTATAGGCGCGGGCTTGCCCGTAAGCGAGGCAACGGGAAGCATGGTCGTTGATATCGGCGGCGGCACCTCCGAAGTTGCGGTTATTTCTCTCGGTGGCGTGGTTACGGCAAATTCCTGCCGTGTTGCGGGCGACAATTTCGATGAATCCATAATTTCCTACATCAAGAAAAAATATAATCTCCTCATCGGTGAAAGAACAGCCGAAGATATAAAAATCAAAATCGGTTCGGCTTTCCCCTATGACGGCGAAGGTACAATGAACATCAAAGGCAGAAACCTCATGGACGGACTTCCCAAGAATGTTGACGTTACCTCCGAGGAAATTCGCGAAGCCATGGCGGACCCCGTTTCGCAGATAGTAGATGCCGTTAAGTCAACTCTTGAAAAGACTCCTCCGGAGCTTGCCGCGGATATTATAGACCACGGCATCATGCTTACCGGCGGCGGAGCGCTTCTCAGAGGTCTTGACAGACTGATTTCGGCAGAAACCAAGATTCCCGTACTTGTTGCGGAAAATCCGCTCGACTGCGTTGTTGACGGCACCGGAATTTGCCTCGACAACGATAATTTGAATGTTATCAGCAACAAAAAATACATCTGATTACAGCGTAGCCGCAATCGGCATATCCGAGAACTCGCCCGAAGCAATTACCGAACGAATAACGTCTTATAGCTTGTTTTCGGTGCTTTGCGGCTTAACAAAAACGCAGCTAATCCTGTAGGATTAGCGAGTATTTTAACGCAGCAGTCGTGTCATTTATCCGAAACAAATCGGGTATAATGCGTCGGTTGCGACTAAGGAGCAATTTTGATGATTCGCTTTTTGAAGAGCATTTAAAATATTCGCAGCCATCGTCGCCGCCTTGCTTGCGGGGTCGATATTTGCCGTTGCCTCAAGAAGCGGCTCATCACCGCTCACTAAAATTACAAGTGTTGTTTTCGGACCCGCTTCACGCCTTGCATCCTATGTTTCTTCGGAAATATCAAAGCTACCGGTATCGTTCCGTTCCTCTTCAACACTTTCAAAAGAAATAGATTCTCTCGAAGAACAAGTTGATTCTCTCAGAGAACAGC
Source organism: uncultured Clostridium sp. (assembly GCA_964400315.1). GTDB lineage: Bacteria > Bacillota > Clostridia > Oscillospirales > Acutalibacteraceae > CAG-177. The sequence continues at coordinate 12,581 of CAYNUD010000022.1, forward strand.
TTGTCGATTACGAACAGGCAAAATACAAAAATGAATTTTACAGGGAATTTCTCGGTCTTAAAGAGGAACACAGCGACTACATCTTTGCGGAAGCGGCGGTAATAGGCAGAGATGCCTCAGACAGATTCTCTTCCGTCACACTCAACAAGGGCTCTGCAAACGGAATAAAAGTAAATGATCCCGTAATTTACGGAAAATATCTTGTAGGCGTAGTCGCTTCCGTAACTCCCACGCAATGCACCGTAAACACCATTCTCAATCCGAGCGTAAATGTAAGTGCATACGAGGTCAGAACAAGAGACCTCGGCTTCGTTACCTCAACTGCCGAACTTGCGGAGCAGGGTTTGTGCCATATGCCTGGGCTTCCCTCGTCAACCTCGGTCACTGCGGGAGGAATAGTCTGCACCTCGGGTGTCGGTGGAATTTTCCCGAGGGACCTCATAATCGGAACTATCATAGATGTTGCCGACGGCACGGTGGATATCTCTGCCGAAGCTATAATCGAGCCCGGAATCGACATAACAACACTCACCGATGTTTTCATCATCACTTCTTTTGACGGTCAAACACAGTAACTCATGACTATTGAAGCTCAACGAAAAAAAATGATAATCCGCAGGGCTGTTCTTGCCCTGATAATATTGGCGCTGTCAGTTATGCAAAATACCGACGGCTTTTTTCCGCAGATATTCGGCATACGCGCACTGCCGCTGATTCCGGCCGTAGTGTGCATTGCCATGTTTGAACGGGATATTGCCGGAATGCTTTTCGGCTTGTTCGCAGGGGCACTGTGGGATGTTTTCGCTTCCGGAAACAATTTCAACGCCCTGTTTCTTCTCACGGTCGGATTTCTTTGCGGAACGCTCATAAACACCGTGATGCGGAACAATGTTGTTACCGCCTCTCTGCTTTCCGCCGTATTTATCTTTATATACAGCATCGGCTATTGGCTGTTCCACTATGTCTTTTTGGGTATTGATTCTGCGGCCCACATGCTTATGAGATACTATATCCCCGACATGTTTTACACCCTTGTTTTCGCGCCTATAATTTTCATTATAATAAGGGCAGTCGAAAAAAAATATTTACCGGAACAATAATCGAAAGGAGTTGCGGACATGCACGCTAAAATTACACGCAGCAGACAGCTTGCCTCTGTCTGCATCGTTCTTTTTTTCTTTTTGGTATTCGCCGTTGACCTTGTTAATCTTCAAATCGTCAAAGGCGACGAATACGATGCCGCAAGCTCGGCTGTTTCCGCAAAAACCGCTCCCATTGCCGCCGCCCGAGGTGAAATCGTGGATTGTAACGGCAAGGCGATGGTATATAACAGTCAAGGCTACTCGATAATTTTTGATGCGGCATATTTTCCCGAAGCCTCCGAACAGGAGGAACGTAACAAAATAATTTTCAGTCTCATTCGGCTTTTTGAAGACAAAGGGCTTGAATGGATAGATGAGCTGCCGCTTGTTTTCGATGCCGACGGCAACATAGCTTTTAAGGCTGACAGCGAGGACCTCATCACCGAGATGAAAAGTGAAAGTATGCTTCATCTCAATGAATATGCAACCGCGCAAAACTGCTTTGATGCTTTAATAAGCAGATATAAGCTCTCCGATTATTCGAAGGAGGATGCCCGTAAAATAGCTTCCGTCTGCTACTCGATGAAGCGAATATATTTCCGTGTCAGTTCACCCTACACATTTGCAACGGATGTTCCCGAGGAGATTGTTTCTCTAATTAAGGAAAACAGCGGTTTCTACAAGGGCGTGGACGTTGAAGTGGTACCTATTCGCCGCTATACGGACGGTACGGTGGCTCCTCACATTCTCGGCAGAACGGGTGCTATTGATGCCGAAGAATACGCCGAAAAAAAGGACGAGGGCTACAAGATGACCGATGTTATCGGCAAAAGCGGTATCGAAGCCGCATTGGAGGAATATCTCAAGGGTACAGACGGCGAAAAAACAGTGTATACCGACAACGACGGAAATAAACACACCGAGATTACCATTGAACCTCAGCACGGCAACACCGTTGTTCTTACCATAAATTACGATCTTCAAAAAATTGCACAGGATGCTCTTAAAAAGGCTCTTCAGGACTATTCGGGTCAAAAGGGCAATATGGTTCCCGATGCGGGAGCCGTGGTCGTTTTGAGTTGTAAAGATTCCTCTATTTTAGCCTGTGCAAGCTATCCGACATACGATATTTCCACCTATGCGGAAAACGCCGAAAAACTCAATGAAGCCACAGGCGCCCCTCTTTGGAACAGAGCCTTGCTTTCCACCTACGCTACAGGCTCGACAATGAAGCCTTCCGTTGCGATAGCCGCTTTGGAGGAAGGTATAATCACCGAGGAGGACACTATCTATTGCTCGGGTTCGTATGAATATTTGAATCAGCACTTCAAATGCGAACAGAGCCACAAAACACGCTTTCTTAACGTTGTCAGTGCAATAAACGAATCCTGCAACACCTTTTTCTACGAAGTCGGCAGAATGCTCGGCATAGAAAAAATGAACGAATACAGAACTCTTTTCGGTCTCGGCTCAAAAACAGGCTGTGAGCTCGGTGAAGCAAGCGGTGTGCTCGACAGTCCCGAATACAGAGCCTCTATAAACCAGAAATGGCTTCCCGGCTACACCGTTCAGTCTGCCATAGGACAGGCAGGCAACCTTTTCTCCCCCATTCAGCTTGCAAATTACTGTGCCACAATTGCCAACGGCGGCACAAGATACAAAACTCATTTCGTTAAAAGCATCAAAACTCATGATTATTCGCAGACTGTGCTTGAAACGGAACCCGAAATAGTGTGTGAAACGGGAATTTCACAAAAAACTCTTGAAATAGTAAAGCGCGGTATGCTTCAAGTCGGCACGGTGGGCTACTGCAAAGAGTATTTCAAAAATCTACCCGTCAAAGTGGCCGCAAAAACGGGCACATCTCAGGAATACCGTCAGATAGGCGGTCAATCCGTGAAGATAAACAACGGATTTCTCATTGCATTTGCGCCGTATGAGAATCCGGAAATTGCCATCGCCGTTGTCGGTGAAGGTATGACCTCGGGTGTATTCGTTGCTCCGGTCGTTACCGCAATTGCCGAATACTATTTCGGCCAAAGCGATACAACCGCTTCCGTGCAGACCGAAAACACCCTCATCCCTTGATTTTGACAGAAAGGAGCACTGAGAATGGCTGAAATTATTATGGTTGCCTCCGGAAAGGGCGGTTCGGGAAAATCCACGTTCACCGTCGGCGTTTCCCGCGCTCTCGCTCAACTCGGAAAAAAAGTGCTTGCTATTGATTGTGATATCGGACTTCGCTCCCTCGATTTGCTTTTCGGTGTATCCGAAAAGGTCGTTTTCGATTGGGGTGATTTGCTCGGTGAAAGGTGTACTGCGGAGCAAGCGGTCATCTCGGGCAACGTTGATCTTCTTGCCGCGCCCCTCTCCTACGGCGAAAGTTTTACCGAAGACGGCTTTTCAAAGCTCGTTCACGGATTTGACGGTAAATACGATTTTATCTTTATTGATTCCCCTGCGGGAATTGACAGAGGTTTTTCCCTTGCCGCAAGCGGCGCAAAGCGTGCCATAACGGTCACAACGCCCGACAGTGTTTGTGTAAGAAGCTGTAACAGAGCCTTTCGGGAACTTGACAGGCTCGGCGTTGTCAACGTTCGGCTCGTTATAAATATGTTTGAATCAAAGCCCGTTTGCAAGCGGCGTCTTCTCAACATAGACCAATGCATCGACGAAACGGGGGTTCAACTTCTCGGAATTATACCGCGAGATCCCTCCCTCGGCTTCTGCTCCGTAACCGGAAATGCACCGAATGAATTTTCTTCTTCAACGCTCGCTTTCAGGCGTATAGCCAAACGTCTCTGCGGAGAAAAGACACCTCTCATATGCGAATGAAAGGAAAAAAGAATGGAAAATAAAACGATAGCCGCCATTTCAACCGCAAACGCTCCCGGCGGTATAGGAATAGTCAGAATATCCGGCAGTCGTGCCCTTGAAACGGCTGCCTCGGTTTTTACCCCCGTCGGCGGTGGGTCGGTTGCCGATTGCAAGGGATATCAAGCCCGTTTCGGCTTTGTTCACGACGGCAACGAAAAAATTGACGAAGCTGTTTGCCTTGTTTTCAGAGCGCCGAAAAGCTACACAGGCGAGGATGTTGCCGAAATATCCTGTCACGGTGGAGCATATGTAACGAAGCGTGTTCTTCGTGCCGTGCTCAGTGCCGGCGCTTTTCCT
>CAYNUD010000023.1:0-14977 GCA_964400315.1 uncultured Clostridium sp.
ACACCAAGTTTGTCGGCCAGGTTTACGTTCTGACAAAGGACGAGGGCGGCCGTCATACTCCCTTCTTCAACAACTATCGTCCCCAGTTCTATTTCAGAACTACCGACGTTACCGGCGTTATCACCCTTCCCGAAGGCACTGAGATGTGCATGCCCGGCGACAACGTTGATATGGACGTTGAGCTTATCACCCCGATCGCTATCGAAAAGGGACTTCGTTTCGCTATCCGTGAAGGCGGCAGAACCGTTGGTTCAGGCGTTGTTATCGAGATCAACGAATAATTGAATTTCCGAGAGGCTGTTGCTTTGGCGACAGCCTCTTTTTTCGGCTTAATGTAAAAAACACATCCGCAAGCCTTTGAGCAAGCGGATGTGTTGCTGTTATAGGTATTATCCGAAAAGTCCTTGATATCCCGCAGTGGGAATTTGTTGAAGCAGACTTTCGTTATCGAAGTTTTCGGAGAGTTCTTCGGTATGTTCCTGCCAATAATAATCGGAGGTTTGCGAGGTGTCGTCTTCAAACGTCGGTTCAATATATTCGGTGGTTGGTTCGTCGCTGTCATTTCTGCCGAGAAGCTCGTCAAGTCTGCTTCGTCGTTTTGTTGTAGTTTCGTATTGATATTCCGTAAACGAATATTCTGTCGTCGAGTTGTCGTATTCGTCGTCGGTTGTCGAAGAAGCACCTCTTACAAGGTCAAGAGCCGAAATGTGAGTGGCAGGATTTATTTCAATATTTGTTGTTCCGAATACAGCAAGCTGAAGCTCCCGCGCGGCCTTGATATAATCGACTATCCAAACGTCAAGTTTGCCCGTGTAGGTTTGGAACTTTGAAACGCCCAATCTGAATTCGTCCGAAGGTTCAACCATGCTGTTTATTTCATATTGCATCCAGCCCTCACTGAGTGCTTGAGTGCCGAGAGAAATTATTTCACTGGTGCGGTAATTTGTTGTAACATAAGGCAAAAAAGTTTCTATGGCCTTGTTTAGATCACTGAATGATGAGGATTTAACATTTTGAATAAGCGACGTAATGACACATCTTTGCCGCCTTGTTCTTTCGATTTCGCTGTCATTTTTTCTTATTCGAGAATATATCAAAGCTCGCTCACCGTTGAGCAGTACGCTGTCGCCGCTTTCGAATCCTTTGACTCTTGTAGTGCGGTTCATGTATTTGGCTTCCGCTTCGGTTATCGGAACGGTAACGCCGCCGAGTGTGTCAATAACCTTAACGAAGGATTCAAAATTTATAGAAACATAATTATCTATCTGTATCTTGTAATTATCGGAAAGAACCTCCATAAGCTTTGCCGCACCGCCCCATGAATAGGAGTGGTTCGTTTTATCGTAGCGGTCTTGCCCTTTGATGTTCATATAGGTGTATGAGTCTCTCAAGAATGAACAAATGTTGATTTTTTTTGTTTTTCTGTTAACGGAAACAAGCATACATGAGTCCGAACGGTGTGAGCCGTCCTCCTGATCCTCTCCAATAAGCAGAACATTTACAACATTCTTGCTGTAGAGCTTCTCACCGCCGTTTGTTGCCCAAGATTTAATGAGATCCTTAATAGAATCGGCATTTGCAATGTCGGCAATTGACTGAAAGCTTAGGTTCTCATCGTCATCCAGCGCAAATGTTGCATCGGGATTACCGATATCGCCGTCTTCATAATTAATTAATGAAAGAATTTTGCGAATATAAGCACCGCCGAGTGCCGAGAACACAAGCACAAGGCAAATTGCCACGCTCAAAAGAGCCTTCAAATTTCGCTTGTGGTTTCTCAAAAAGAACGGCTTGAATTTATATTGCATGAAATAACCGATGCCCTTTAAGCCTGAAGGCTTGCTGTAGCTTGTGATGTCCTCGTATTTGTCGTTACCTTTTCTTTTGTCACCCATAAAAATTCACCTTGAAATTATAACTTCCGCGATGCATTCCCAATGTATCGCACCATACCATAATATAATATAGTATATCACAAAGGAAATTAAAAGTTAATATCTTTAGCATATTTTTAATGAAAACTTTTTGTGAATGAAACGCCTGAAATTGGATAAAACGACGGAAAATGAATTGTGTCAAAATGGCTTAGCGTTTCTTTTGTCAAAACAGCCAATAAACGGCGTCATAAGGTGAAAAAACAATATTTAATTTGCACATTGACAAGATAATCAAAAATTATTAAACTATAACTCATGAGAGAACTTGTGCCAAAGGTTCCAAAGCAAAAATAAGGAGGAGGAAGAGCAATGAGGAGTTGCCAAAATACTGCTAATGTATCGGCTGTCTGCGAAAGTAAGACGGTCAAGGCGCATTGTGCTTCTTCATGCTCCGTTATTTTTGCGGACACCTGTAGGGTGTCCTTTTTTGTTTTTATGAATAATGTACTGAAAGCGATTAACCTTACTCTACGTGGACTGCTCGATGCAGTCATTTCGGGTTACAATATGAGAAAGGGCAAGAAAGCGCTTATTTATTAACTTATGTTTAGTACTTTAAAGCGGTTCTGCTTTTTCGCGGAGCCGCTTTTTTGTATACAAGCCCGAGAAACGGGCAATGAAAGGAAGTTATCATATGAAAAAAATCATCGCAATCGTTATGGCAGCTCTTATGATGCTTACCGTTTTTGCTGCTTGCGGCGGCAATTCGGGCGATTCGGACACCACCAAGGCACCTGCCGGAAACACAGGCTCTGCCGCTGCATTTAAAATCGGCGGTATCGGACCTCTCACCGGTCCGAATGCAACCTACGGCAACGCAGTTAAGAACGGCGCACAGATAGCTGTTGACGAAATCAACGCTTTGGGCGGTACTCAGCTTGAGCTCAAGTTTGAGGACGACGAGGGCGACGCAGAGAAGTCGGTTAACGCTTACAACGTCCTCAAGGACTGGGGCGTGCAGATGGTGCTCGGCACGGTCACCACTAACCCCTGTATCGCTGTTGCGGCAGAGAGCTATGCGGACAGAATTTTCGAGATTACTCCCTCGGCATCTTCTCTTGACGTTATCGCCGACAAGGACAATGTATTCCAGGTTTGCTTCACCGACCCCAACCAGGGTACGGCTTCCGCACAGTACATTTCGGAGCATTCCCTTGCAACCAAGGTAGCCGTTATCTATAAGAGTGACGACGCTTATTCAACCGGCATCTACAACACCTTTAAGGCTGAGGCCGACAAGGACAATCTTCCCATCGTTTACACCGGCACCTTTACTACGGCTACAGAGTTGGATTTCTCGGTTCAGCTTACAGAGGCTAAGGCGGCGGGTGCGGACCTTGTATTCCTTCCCATTTACTTCACTCCCGCGGCAACAATCCTTACTCAGGCAAACGCAATGAATTATTCTCCCATTTTCTTCGGCGTTGACGGTATGGACGGTATTCTTACTATCGACAAATTTGACACTTCACTTGCAGAGGGCGTTTACCTTCTTACTCCGTTCTCGGCAGACGCTACCGATGACAAGACCGTAGCTTTTGTTACAAAGTATCAGGAGCTTCACAACGAAATCCCCAACCAGTTTGCGGCTGACGCTTACGATGCTGTTTATGCTATTTATGAAGCAATTCAGAATTCCGGTGTTACCTCCGATATGGAGACCTCCGATATCTGCGAGGCTCTTGTCGGTGCAATGACCGAAATCGAAGTTGCAGGTCTTACCGGTACAATGACATGGCAGGCAACGGGCGAGGTTTCCAAGACCCCGATGGCTGTTATCATCAAGGACGGCGTTTATGTCGGCGTTGAGAATGCGTAAATTCTAAACCTAATGCAGGGTGAGGGAGAGTATTTTCCCTCACCCGATAAGTGTTATATACTTCTGCGGCGGAAAGCCTGCCGCATTGGCGGTTGTTTTTCCGGCGTTGAATTATTAAAATGAGGTGTATTTATGAGTTTTCTTTCCTATTTGATAAGCGGTATCAGTCTGGGAAGCATATATGCCATCATCGCACTCGGCTATACAATGGTTTACGGTATTGCGAAAATGCTTAACTTCGCTCACGGCGACGTTATTATGATAGGCGCATATGTTTCTTATTGTGTTACCTCTTATCTCGGACTTAATCCGATATTGTCCGTCCTTGCGGCAATGGTTGTATGCACGATTCTCGGCATTGTCATCGAGGCACTTGCGTACAAGCCTCTGAGGAACGCTTCTTCTCTTGCCGTTCTTATCACGGCTATAGGTGTCAGCTATTTGCTTCAAAATTTGGCTTTGCTTATTTGGGGCTCTACGCCGAAGTCTTTTCATTCCGTTATAAGTCTCCCCGCCGTTAAGCTCTTTGACGGCAAGCTGGTCATTTCCGCAGAGGCAATTGTTACCATTGCCGCATGTATTGTCATAATGGTGGCGCTTACCCTTTTCACGGGCAAAACGAAAATGGGCAAGGCTATGCGTGCGGTGTCGGAGGACAAGGGCGCGGCTCAGCTTATGGGTATTAACGTGAACGTTACCATTTCGCTGACCTTTGCCATAGGTTCGGCACTTGCGGCTATAGCGGGCGTGCTTCTTTGCTCAATGTATCCCAATCTTCTGCCCACGACAGGCTCAATGCCCGGCATAAAGGCATTCACCGCTGCCGTTTTCGGCGGTATCGGCTCTATTCCCGGTGCAATGCTCGGCGGAATTTTGCTCGGCATAATCGAAACCTTTGCAAAGGCATATATTTCAACCAACCTTGCCAATGCGATAGTTTTTGCGATGCTTATCATCGTTCTGCTTGTTAAGCCCGCAGGTCTCCTCGGCAAGCAGATTAAAGAGAAAGTTTGAGGTGGGCTGTATGAAAAAGAACAAAACAATTGCAAAGCTCAACAAGTTCACCAAAAACAGTGTGCTTTCATATGCGACAGTAATAGTGTTTTACATTGTTATGAGCATTCTTATTTCCGGCGGGAATATTTCGAGCTCTCTAAAGGGTCAGCTTATCCCCATTTGCGCCTATGTAATTATGGCCGTTTCGCTCAACCTTACCGTCGGCATACTCGGTGACTTGAGCCTCGGTCATGCGGGTTTTATGAGTATAGGCGCTTTTGCAGGGGTTATAGCTTCTCAGTCGCTCGGCTTTAACGGAGTTGAGTCCGATGCAGTGAGAATGCTTGTTGCTATTATTGTCGGCATTGTTTTTGCGGCGATTTTCGGCGTTCTCATAGGCATTCCCGTTCTTCGCCTAAAGGGCGACTATTTGGCGATAGTAACGCTTGCGTTCGGAGAAATAATAAGAGATATTCTTAACTGCATTTACCTCGGCATTGATGAAAAGGGTTTGCATTTCAGCGTTCAAAGTGCCGACAGCCTCGGACTTGAGCAGGGCGGCAAGGTGATTATAAACGGACCTCTCGGTGCAACGGGTGTAAATAAGATTTCAACCTTTACGGCGGGTATTATTCTTGTCCTTTTCACGCTCTTTATCGTTTACAATTTGACCAATTCAAGAGCGGGCAGGGCGATAATGTCAATTCGTGACAACAGAATAGCCGCCGAATCGGTGGGCATCAATATAACGAAGTACAAAATGATGGCGTTTGTCACCTCTGCGGCTCTTGCGGGTGGTGCAGGAGCGCTCTACGCTCTCAATTATTCCACCGTTGTTTCTTCAAAATTCGACTTCAACACGTCCATTCTCGTTCTCGTATTCGTCGTTCTCGGCGGTATGGGTAACATTTTCGGCTCCATTATTTCCGCCGCAATGCTTACCGTTCTTCCTCAGGTACTCAGAGAATTCAGAGACTACAGAATGCTTGTATATGCGGTCGTGCTTATCCTTGTTATGCTCATAACCAACAGCGACAAAATTCAGTCATATAAAGATATGATAACCGCAAAGCTCTTCAAAAAGGACGAAAAGGAGGGTGTGAAATGAGTAAGCTTGTTCCCGTTCCCGCCGACTCGCTTCTTCCCGAAAGAGATGTCGGAAAGCTCCCCGTGCTCGAAGCGAGACACCTCGGAATTGAATTCGGCGGTCTTAAAGCGGTTGACGATTTCAACCTTACCATAGGCAGAACCGAAATAGCCGGACTTATCGGCCCCAACGGTGCGGGTAAAACTACCGTATTCAATCTTCTCACAAAGGTTTATCAGCCCACCTCGGGTACCGTACTGCTTGACGGAAAGGACACCCATAATATGAACACCGTTGCGATAAACAAGGCCGGTGTTGCGAGAACATTCCAGAATATTCGACTTTTCAATGACCTTACCGTTGAGGATAATGTCAAAATCGGTTTGCACAACCAGATGAAATACGGCGTGTGGAACGGCGTGTTCAGACTTCCTAAGTATTGGAAGAAAGAAAAAGAAGCCCACGAAAAGGCGTTGGATCTGCTTTCGATATTCGATATGCAGGATCTTGCGGGAGCACAGGCAGGTTCACTGCCCTACGGCGCACAGAGAAGGCTTGAAATAGTCCGTGCGCTTGCGACAAATCCTAAGCTCCTGCTTCTTGATGAGCCGGCGGCGGGTATGAACCCATCCGAAACCGCGGAGCTTATGAACAATATCCGCAAAATCAGAGACACCTTCCAGATAGCCGTTATGCTCATTGAGCACGATATGAATCTTGTTATGGGCGTTTGTGAGGGCATATGCGTTCTTAACTTCGGCAAAATCATCGCAAAGGGCACTCCTGCCGAAATTCAAAACAATCCGACCGTTATCGAGGCGTATCTCGGCACCAAGAAATAAGGAGGCGTAATAATGCTTAAGGTTAACGATATAAATGTATATTATGGCAGTATTCACGCCATAAAGGGCGTTTCGTTCGAGGTTAACGAGGGCGAGATAGTAACGCTTATCGGTGCGAACGGTGCGGGCAAAAGCACGGTGCTTAAAACCGTATCGGGTCTTTTGCATTCAAAAACGGGCTCGGTGGAATTTCTCGGAAAGAGTATTTCCGGCGTTGCACCGCATAAAATAGTCAAGGAGGGTCTTGCTCACGTTCCTGAGGGAAGAAGAATTTTCCTTCAAATGACGGTTGAGGAAAACCTCGATATGGGTGCGTTTACTCAGGGCGGACAAAGCGTTTCCGACGATATGGCGAAGGTTTATGACCAGTTCCCGAGACTTAAAGAGCGCCGTAAGCAAATAGCGGGCACTCTTTCGGGCGGCGAGCAGCAGATGCTTGCAATGGGCAGAGCTCTTATGAGCCGTCCCAAGCTTCTTATGCTTGACGAGCCCTCGATGGGTCTTGCTCCCATACTTGTTGACCAGATTTTCGATATAATCAAGCTCCTGCACAAGGAGGGCACAACGATACTCCTTGTCGAGCAGAATGCGCAAATGGCACTTTCCGTTGCGGACAGAGCCTATGTTCTCGAAACGGGCAAGGTTACCCTTTCGGGAACGGGCGAGGAGCTTATCCGCAGTGACGAAATCAGGCGTGCTTATCTCGGCGGCTGATATCGTCGCTGTGCACAAAAAGTTCAATTTGTCTATCGTCAAATTCACCAAAACATAATTTTTTAAAAGTTAACCATTTGGGCTAACAACCGAATTATCATAAAGCGGATAAAAACTATGTTCAAAATTGTTGACGAAGAGAAGTTTTATGATATAATATGTACTGTGCTATTAAAGACTATAGTGTGGGAGATATATTATTATGTATGTTAAAGATGTAACCGTGCAGAATCAGGTCGGTCTTCATGCCCGTCCCGCAACCTTTTTCATTCAAAAGGCGAATGAATTTAAGTCGTCGATTTGGGTCGAGAAAGATGAGCGCAGAGTCAGTGCCAAGAGTCTTCTCGGTGTTCTTTCTCTCGGTATCATGGGCGGTACAACCATCAGTATAATTGCCGGCGGTCCCGATGAGGAGCAGGCGGTAGACGAGCTTGTAAAGCTTGTTGAGTCCGGCTTCGCAGAGTAATTTAACAAGCAGAAAGCCACGGCTAAAAACCGTGGCTTTTTAATATTCGGCAGCGAATATTGCCGCCCCCGTCTGCCTTTAGCAAACGAGGGCGGTATTAAAATGGAGGGTACAATTGGGCATTTCAGCCCGCGTTATTTTCTGTTTATTATTTTGGCACGCAGACCGCGTGTCTTTTTTGCCGCCTTTTGAGCAAGTCCGACAGCTTTATAGCCGAGCTTGTTTATAATGAGGTCGGCCTCACCCATGAGCTCCATGTAGTCGTTACAGAAGCCCTTTTTGAATTTGAATATGCCGTGGAGCGGATTGTTTTCATCGGGATAACCGCCTCGGAAATCGTAATACTTACAGCCCTCGGCAATTGCCCATCTGATCATTTCCCACTGAACAAGGTAGTTCGGCATAACGTTTCTGTATTCGTTGGAGCTTGCGCCGTAAACATACCACACCTTGTCGCCGCAGTGTACGTCAAGCGCTCCCGCAATGGTTTTGCCATCGTATTTTGCAAGATAAATTCTTGCATCGTCACCAAAAGCATTCATGATACGCTCAAAGTAAGAGGTGTCACGGGTAGCAAAACTGTCGCGTTCACCGGTTATTAACATCAGGTCGTGGAATTCCTCACAGGCCTCAATTCCTTTGATTTCAACCGTTACGCCCTTTCTTGCGGCAAGACGGGTATTATAGCGCGTTTTCGGATGAAATGATGCCATGACTTCTTCTTCGGTCTTTTCGCCGACATCAAGGCGGAAAATGTACCGAGCCTGAACGGTGTCAAAGTCGGTGCCGTGTTCCTTGAAAGTAAATCCGATTGACTTGAGCACATCAATATATTCGGTGTTTGAAGCAAGCGTGTCGGTGTCGATTTTGAATGTGTAGGCTTTGTTTTTGATACCGTACTCTTTTGCGGCGATGAGAAGTTCTTTTACGGTGTCAAGGTCCGAAAGGTCGCAAACGGGACCTCTCGGCGCATACATCATTTTAAACGGAGTCATGGGTATTTGACGGAGTAAAATGCCGCATACGCCCTTGATTCTTCCATCGGAATCGCGGCATATAAATCCTACCCATTCCCATTCTTTTTTCACCTTACCCCAAGCCGAGGTCTGCATCATGTGTCCTTTCGGATGTGAGCGAACAAAGCTGTCAAATTCGGCAGCATTTTCAATTCTGACGATTTCCATTGCTTCTCCTTTCGGTTATCAGTTCGGCGGCTCTTTCAAGAAGAACACGTCTGTTGTTTTCTGTTTTTTCATTCAGCACTTCGTCGAAAAGCTCTTCGAGTATTTCACCTATGAAAGGTGACGGCTCAATGCCGAATTTTATTATGTCTTTTCCGTTAATTTGAAGGTCCGACAGCTTGAAGCAGCCGTCCTCGGCAATGATTTCTTCGAGTTTTGCCCTCCCCGTTTCGATTGCGGACATTCCTTCGCTCAGAAAAGCGGGATTTTGAGCGGATATATCGGCTTGCCTTACCGAAAAAAGTTCGCGAATTGTCTTCTCACCAAGTAAGCCCAAATATTTTCTGTAGGTTGACTTGCTGACCTTTTCGGGTAAAAAGTCGTGATATTCAACAAGCGTGCATACATGTTCACGCAGTTTCGACGAGGCTTTAAGTCTTGTGAGAGCTTCGTATGCCGTTTTTGCGCTGAGTTTTCCGTGCGAATAAAAATGGTCAATCCCGTTTTCGTCGGTAGTTTTGCACATGGGCTTTCCGCAGTCGTGAAAAAGCATTGCAAGACGTATTTCTTCATCCTGCGGAGAAGCGGCGACGGCGGCGGCGGTATGCTCCCAAACATCATATATATGTCTTTCATGGTTTTGATTGCAGCCTTGCATCGGTCTTAATTCGGGCAGGATAAAGAATATCACATCGGCGTATTTCAGCAAAAATTCCTTTGTGCAGCAACGTAGCGTTTTCAAAAGTTCCGAGAGTATACGCTCAACCGAAATGTTCTTAAGAAGCGGAAAGCAACGTAGAACAGCCTCTGAGGTTTCAGCCTCTACGGAAAAACCGAGAGTTTGTGAAAAACGGAGTACACGCATGATTCTCAGAGCATCTTCGCCGAAACGCCTGTCGGGTTCGCCTACACAGCGAAGAATGCAATTGTGTATATCCGATATTCCGCCGAAAGGATCGACCGTTCCCGAAATGGGAGAATACGCAATAGCATTCACCGTCAAATCTCGGCGTGCAAGGTCATCGGAGATTCGGTCGGTAAAGGTTACGCTGTCGGGATGTCGATTATCCGCATAACCGTTGTCGATTCGATATGTCGTTATTTCAATGGGCATTCCGTCAATCAAAACGGTAACGGTTCCGTGCTTTATGCCCGTTAAAATCACCTTAAAATCGGCGAAAGCTTCCACTGTTTGCGTGGGGAGAGCGCTTGTGGCAATATCCCAATCTTCGGTGGGGCGGTTAAGAAGAGAATCTCTGACCGCACCGCCGACAACATATGCGGTATGACCGTTTTTGCGGAGAATTTCAAGAGCGGTATTGACTTTTTCGGGAATATTTATTACCATAATGTTATTACCGTAAAAATGAGGTTTAATATGAATATACAGATTTTCGGAACAAATAAAAGCTTTGACACCAAAAAGGCACAACGCTGGTTTAAGGAGCGGGGAATTAAGTTTCAATTTATAGATTTAGCACAAAAGAACTTGAGCAAGGGCGAATTTAACAGCGTAAAAGCCGCAGTCGGTTCAACCGAAGCGTTGCTTGACGAAAATTCAAAGGCATATGAAATGCATTTTATCAAATATCTTGCAAGTAAGGAAGCAATCGAAGAAAAGATGCTTGAACACTCAGAGCTGTTCAAGGTACCCATTGTTCGTAACGGCAGACAGGCCACTGTCGGCTACTGCCCCGATGTCTGGAAAACATGGGAATGAATCCTTAATATGCTTCAAATTTTTCTATGGTTGCGAACCCTCGGGCTTTTTCGATGACAAGCTTAAAGTATCTCACGCGAATCTCATCGAAGCGACAGATTTTTTTGTGACCGATAACGGTTTCGCAGGCAAGTTTTTTCCACTTTCCGCCGAGCTGAGCATAAAGAGTGAACTTCTCTATTTGCTGGCCGGTTGCGATGTGCTCTGCCAGAACGATTTTATCAATATCATATTCGTCGCCGAGATCGAGAATGAGCTCGGCACCGTCGGGATTGTTGCCCGAATGCCAATATTTTTCGGGATAATCGCTCAGTGCCATTTGACCCGAATGCTCGCTGTCAAGGCGGCGATTGTCCGTCACGACGGAATCGGAGGCCAAATCCTCATTAAAATCAATTTCAAGCTGTGCACCTATGGAGAGAAGAGCCTCTACATCCGTTTCATGTATTTTGCCCTCTGGAGTCGGAGCTATGCCGAGAAGAAAGCTCGCATTTCCGCCGACCGAGTGATAATATATGTCCATGAGCTTTGAGAGAGGCTTAACGTTGTAATCATCGTCCTTGTGATAGAACCAGCCTTTGCGCAGAGGTACATTTACTTCGGCAGGGTACCAAATGAGCTTGTTACATCCCTTTATTGCTTTCCTGCTGCCCAAATCAATGGCGGTGGGATTGATTTTTTTCGGCGCTTTACTTATATCGGGATTCCCCGAAAGCTTTGAAAGCTCAACTCCCGAATAGTAGTACGGTACGGGGCTCCATTCGCTCTTTCTGCAAACGCCAGCTTCGTTTCCGCACCAGCGCACGTCACAGCCGCAGCCTGCCGTTACGGCATTGGGTTGAAGCTCGCGCACAAGCTTTATCCAGCTCGCCACATCATATTTCTCCCAAAGTCCGTCACAGCCCTCGCCGTCAAACCATACGCAGAAAATTTCCCCGTATGCGGTAAGGAGTTCTCGAAGCTGGTTTTTAAAAAATGTATTATATGCTTCGGTTCCGTAGGTTCCCTCGTGTCTGTCCCAAACAGAAATATGAATACCGAATTTAAGGCCGAATTCACGGCAGGCGGCGGCACATTCGGCAACAACGTCGCCTTTACCGTCTTTCCATTTGCTCGAACGAACGCAATGGTCGGTATAAGCGCTCTGCCAAAGGCAAAATCCGTCATGGTGCTTGACTGTCAACAGCATGCCTTTAAAGCCGGAGAGCTTGCATAGCTTCGCCCAATGGCGGCAGTCGAGGTTTTCGGGCGCAAACAGTTCGGGATCCTCGTTGCCGTTGCCCCATTCGGAATCGGTGTAAGTGTTCATTCCGTAGCAGACAAGTGCGCTGAGTTCAACATCTTGCCATTCAAGCTGTCTTTTGCTCGGAATTATACGTGAGGCGTTTTCTGTATAATCGGGTGTTTTTCTCATTTATTCAAGCCCTTTCACTGTTGTTTATGTTTAAGTTTGCCCAAAAGCTCTCATCAATGCCGGTATCTGCGGCACGGCGTAACAGCTTTATAAGGGCGGGGCGTTCAAAAATATAATTGAACATTTCGGGAGGAAGCATACCTCTGTCCGCATACGCAAACAAGCGTAATTTCTCGGCGGAATCATCATCAAGAGAGAGCTTCTTGCATAGGGTCACTATCGAGATGTCATCGGGAGGAGAATTGTTTTTCCCTTTTTCGATATTGCTGATGTATTGTGCGGTTTTGTTTAACGCATCGGCAAGCTCGCCTTGGGACATACCGGCCTCTTCCCGAAGTTCCTTGAGCATGACACCGAACGGTGTCGGGGTATACATCGTACCACCTCCCGTCGCCGACTCAAACGGCTTGAATTTACGATTGATAATATGAATGGCATGTAATATCGGAAATCTTCTTATCGACTTACGATTGTAATTGATTGTTTTGGCAGATAAAGAGGTGTTCTGCTGTAATGGGGGAGTAAGCCGGATCTAAGATGTTTCTTGACCGCGTAGGTGTTGAATGCCGGTTGATTATAGGTAAGGAAGTTTTAGTGTGAGTGAAGCGTAATTATTATGCTCAAAACGTGAAAACGTTGCCTGTGGCGGATAAAGGTAAGTTGTTGAAATGAAGAAATAAGAATAAAAGTTACCGTTTCAAGAAAGCAAAGCTGTCGAGAATATTATTAGCAAAAGTACAGCTCTGTATTTTCTCAACGTTAAGATCTTTTTCTATTATAAAATAAATAAATTTATTTATTTCTGAATATGTTAATTTCATCATAGCATATTTACCGTGTGAAGTCAAGATGTTTAAAAATAAAAAAGCCCAAAAATGGAAAAGCGTGAGAACGTGAGAAATTATACAAACGAGAACAGATATTTAAAAATTCTAAATTAAGGATGTCGGACGAAAGAATTTCCGTTAAGCAAGGGAAAGACCTTACTTAACGGAAATTTGTTTTAGAAAGCGATACAGTTCACGCACCATATAACATGTGGGTGCATTTTTGAAAAATTTTCGGTGCGAAGGTGTTGGAATCTTGCAAGCGATGTTTAGATGCAGAACACCGAAAACGCCTTGAATAATGCATCTTGTGCTATCAGAGTAGCCAAAATGTATTTTGATTAAAAGTTCAGAAAACAAACTCAAGCGCCGTCCGATTAAATGAATTAAATTTCCGTTATCCGGAATAATGAGCAAAATATCTTCGCCTTTGCACACCGATATCGTACAGGGGTCATTTATGCTTAGCCGCAACCGACATTCCGAACCGGATTTATTTATCGGCTTATAGGTTGAAATATCTTTTTATCGTTTTGTAAAAAGTTTCATATGATAATATTTTATCACCGTAATAAGTATTTAATTATGCTCTACATCCCGACAATACTCAATGTATAGAGTGTAATATTGTTGCCGAGCAAAAGTTATTCGGTGAAAAATCACTAAACGGTGTATTTAGAATGTATGGGAGAAAGTGCGGATGTGAAATGTCGGATAATGCCGCTGTAGGTGTAAATCGTAGCGTTGCAAAAGAAGTAGATTCAAACAATTGTCCGAATTACGCAGGCAAAACCAAGGGGTTGGCGACTGCCTGAGGGAGAACATGGCTGAATGTGCATCAAATTGACGAATGAATCGGTTAGCTTAGACTAACCGATTGTGCGAGATGACGAAATTGTTAAATTCGGGATATTTTTTTGGATTTTCTATTGACATTTGGGGTGCTTCGGGTGTATTATGTCGTTGGTTAGCGAGAGCTAACCGACACTTTCGGATTTGAGTTAGCTTAAACTAACTTATTTTTCGACCGAAAGTTAGCAACAACTAACCAACACGCCGTGTCGTTTTGAACCGCACGGTAGTAAAATTCGGAGATGAGAATATGATGCCATTGGTTTTAGCCGATATCGGCGTCGAAAATACAATTAAAAAAATAGGCGGTTCACCCGAGGTAAAAAAGCACCTTGAAAATCTCGGCTTTGTAGTCGGAGGTTCGGTCACGATAATAAATTCTCTTGCGGGAAATGTTATCGTCAACGTTAAGGATTCGAGAGTTGCCGTCAGTGAAGAGCTTGCAAGAAAAATAATGATTTAATGTGCTTGTTTTTAAAAGAGCTCTTAAAAATTTATCCGACAGTTAGCATGCGCTAACATAATAATAGATAAGGTGCGGTGATCTGCCGCACATTAAGGAGGATGCGGAATGAAAACTCTAAGGCAGGCGAAGATAGGCGACACCGTCAAAGTTGTTAAGCTTCACGGCGAGGGTGCGGTTAAAAGGCGCATTATGGATATGGGGCTTACCAAGGGTGTCGAGGTCAAGGTGCGCAAGGTAGCACCGCTGGGCGACCCTATCGAGGTGACGGTCAGAGGCTATGAGCTTTCGCTCAGAAAAGCCGATGCCGATATGATTGAGGTTGAGTGATTTTTTGAAAGGGGAATTGATTATGAATATCAAAATTGCGCTTGCGGGCAACCCGAACAGCGGCAAGACAACGCTTTTCAACGCTTTGACGGGCTCCAATCAGTTCGTAGGCAACTGGCCGGGTGTTACGGTCGAAAAGAAAGAGGGAAAGCTGAAAAAGCATGACGGCGTGACGATAACCGACCTACCGGGCATTTATTCGCTTTCGCCCTACACTCTTGAAGAAGTGGTTGCGAGAAATTATCTGATAAACGAAGCTCCGGATGCGATACTAAACATCGTTGACGGTACTAATCTTGAAAGAAACCTTTATCTTACCACACAGCTTA
>CAYNUD010000023.1:14987-16813 GCA_964400315.1 uncultured Clostridium sp.
GTATTCCCGTTGTCGTTGCGGTTAATATGATGGACGCCGTAAAGAAAAACGGTGACAAAATAGACACCGCAGAGCTTTCCCGCCAGCTCGGATGTACGGTTGTCGAAATTTCGGCGCTCAAGGAAACGGGTATAAAAGAGGCGGCGGAGGCGGCGATTACAGCCGCGAAGAGCGGAAAAACCATTCCTCAGCATAGTTTTTCGGGAAGCGTAGAGCACGCAATTGCACACATTGAAGAAGCGGCTCTTCACGATATGCCCGAGGAAAAGCAAAGATGGTATGCAATCAAAATCTTCGAGCGCGACGACAAGGTGCTCGAAAGCTTGAATATCGACAAAATCGTTCTCGAACATATTGAGCGTGATATCAAGGCCGCCGAAGCGGAGCTTGACGATGATGCCGAATCAATCATAACGAATGAACGCTACATATACATAGCTTCGGTTATAAAGGCTTGCTATAAAAAGAAAAACAAGGGCGGTATGACCACATCGGACAAAATCGACCGTATAGTTACGAACCGCTGGCTCGGACTTCCGATTTTTGCGGTTGTAATGTTCCTTGTATACTATATTTCAATGGTATCCGTCGGTACTGCGGCTACCGATTGGGCAAATGACGGACTTTTCGGCGACGGCTGGCATTTGTTCGGAATAGGAACAAATGCATACACCGCCGAGGCAGACGATTACACCGCCGCTTCCGAGGCCGTCGGAGCATTTGCCGAGGTCGATTTTGAGGCTGAGGATTTCGATGCCGCCGCTGCTATTGAAGAGCTGAAAGGAGTTGTTTCCGACAGCGAAACCGCAACTATTGAGGTTGAGGACGAGGAAACGCTTGCAATCGGCGAAAAAACGGCTTATTATTCCGAAATTCCCGCCTCCGCTTTGGAGGGTGATGCCGCAGAGGAAACGGTTGCAATGTCCTATCTCGATGCGGTTGCGTATTTTGAAGAAAAGGGATTTGATGAGCCCGATCCCGCAGATTTCGGCGTGTGGGTTCCCGGTATTCCCGTACTTGTCGGCAATTTGCTTGAAAAGGTCGGCGCCGCCGATTGGCTGAGCGGACTTATCAATGACGGTATCGTAGCGGGTGTCGGTGCGGTTCTCGGCTTTGTTCCTCAAATGCTGGTTCTGTTCCTGCTTCTCGCATTCCTCGAGGCCTGCGGATATATGGCTCGAATTGCATTTGTGCTCGACAGAATTTTCCGTCGTTTCGGCCTTTCCGGAAAGTCATTCATTCCCATGCTTATCGGCACGGGCTGCGGTATTCCCGGTGTTATGGCTTCCCGTACCATCGAGAACGAGCGTGACAGGCGAATGACGATAATGACAACGACGTTTATTCCCTGTGGTGCAAAGGTTCCGTTTATTTCAATGATAGCAGGTGCCATTTTCGGCGGCTCGGCTCTCGTTTCGACCTCCGCTTATTTCATCGGAATGGCGGCAATCATCTGCTCGGGCATTATGCTGAAAAAGACCAAGATGTTCTCGGGCGAGCCCGCACCGTTTGTTATGGAGCTTCCCGCTTATCATATGCCCACCCTCGGTAACGTTCTTCGCTCAATGTGGGAGCGCGGCTGGTCGTTCATTAAAAAAGCGGGCACGATAATTCTTCTCTCAACAATAGTTGTTTGGTTTGTAACCTTCTTCGGATTTGCTTCGGATGGCTTCAGAATGCTCGGAGAGGACGAGATAGAATTTTCAATCCTCGCAAAAATCGGCAATGCCTTTGCATGGGTATTCGCGCCTCTCGGCTGGGGCACATGGCAGGCAGCGGTCGCTTCCGTTACCGGACTTGTCGCAAAGGAAAACATTGTCGGCACC
>CAYNUD010000024.1:0-16310 GCA_964400315.1 uncultured Clostridium sp.
ATTGAAAAAGCCGAAATGGCTATCGACGACAAAAAAGCGGCAGAGCTTGAAAAGAAGCTCATGCAAAACAAATTTGATCTCAATGACCTTCTTGACCAATTCAACCAAATTCGTAAAATGGGTTCGCTCCGTGATACTCTTGCGCTACTGCCCGGAATCGGCAAAAAGGCAAATGAAATCGAAATCGACGAAAGAAAGTTTGACCGTATGAAAGCGATAATTCTTTCAATGACGGAGAAGGAACGCACTCACCCCGAAATAATCAATCCTTCCCGAAAAAAAAGAATTGCCGCCGGCAGCGGACAAACCATAGAGGATGTCAACAGACTCTTGAATCAATTTAAGCAAATGCAAAAAATGTTCAAGCAGTTCGGAGGCAAACGGGGCGGTAAACGCCGCAGAAAGCAGACGATGCGTCTGCCGCAAGGCTTTGACCCCTCACAATTCGGAATGTAATTCGGTCACACGGCTGATACATTATATACAATTTATAATTCACATATTTTGGAGGAATTTTATCATGGCAGTAAAAATCAGACTTCGTCGTATGGGCGCAAAGAAAGCTCCTTTCTACCGTATTGTTGTTGCGGATTCAAGATATCCCCGCGACGGCAGATTCATTGAAGAAATCGGCACCTACAATCCCGTTGTTACCCCCTCGGAAGTTAAAGTAGACGCCGAAAAGGCAAAGCAGTGGATCGCTAACGGCGCACAGCCCACCGATACCGTTAAGGCTCTTCTCAAAAAGGAAGGCGTTCTTTAATTCGGATAATTTCGGGCAACCGCAACCTTGCAGGGCAAAGTCTCGGTCGGATTACACCGATCGTGCTTGCCGCAGGCAGGGGTATTTTGCCGTATCTGTTTTGCACAATATTTTTTTAGGAGTACACAAATGAAAGATTTGCTTGTAAGCATCGCTCAGGGTCTCGTAGACGATCCGTCAGCCGTATCCGTTACGGAGGATGCCCCCACTGAGGACGGAACGATTGTATATCATCTTCATGTAAACGAGAACGATATGGGCAGAGTTATAGGGAAGCAAGGCAGAATTGCCAAGGCTATTCGCACGGTCATGCGTGCAGCCGCTACCCGCTGTGATTCAAGGGTAATAGTAGAAATTGATTAAGAATTTTCTTGAGCTCGGTGAAATCTGCGGCACTCACGGTGTTCGGGGAGAACTGCGAGTGAATCCGTGGTGCGATTCACCTGAGTTTATGACCGGATTCAAAACATTATACTATGACAGCGACGGAGGCTGTGCGGTTCGCGTTTTGTCGGCGAGACCGCACGGCAACGTTGTTTTAATGAAGCTTGAGGGCATTGACAGTGTTGAAAAAGCACAGGCGATGCGCGGAAAAATGCTTTATATCCGTCGCAGTGATGCACATTTGCCGAACGGAAGCTGGTTTATAGCGGAGCTTATCGGCTGTGATGTTTTCGATGCCGATGACCCGAAAAAGCGTTGGGGCACTCTGACCGACGTGAGCCGCACGGGTGCAAATGACGTTTGGCATATCACGAATGAAAAAGGTGAATATCTCATTCCCGCCATTCCCGATGTGATTGTTTCAACACAGGTCGAGGATAACCGTGTTGTTATACGCCCATTGAAAGGTATATTTGACGATGAGAATTGATATTTTAACACTGTTCCCCGAAATGTGTTTGAGCGTTCTCGGTGAAAGCATAATCGGCAGAGCGCGAGAAAACGGATTTATCGAAATCAATTGTCGCAACATTCGTGATTATACTCTCGATAAACACAACCGAGTTGACGATGCCCCATATGGCGGTGGCACGGGCATGATAATGCAAACTCAGCCGATTTACGATTGCTTTTCTGCTTTATGCGATGAGCTCGGTGCTCGCCCCCATCTTATTTATATGTCCCCGCAGGGAAAAACGCTCACACAGGAACGTGTCAAGGAGCTTTCGACACTCGACAATATTGCTCTTCTTTGCGGTCACTACGAGGGCGTTGACCAGCGCGTTCTCGATGAAATAGTCGATGAGGAAATTTCAATCGGCGATTATGTTCTGACGGGAGGCGAGCTTCCCGCACTCATTCTTGCCGACGCAATTTCCCGTATGCTACCCGGAGTTCTTGCAAATGAGGATGCTTTTACTCTCGAAAGCCACTACGGTGGATTACTTGAACATCCGCAATATACACGTCCATACGAATGGCACGGTAAAAAAGTTCCCGATGTACTCATTTCGGGACACCATGCAAACATTGCTCAGTGGCAAAGACAACAAAGCCTGAAACGCACGCTTGAACGCCGACCCGATATGCTCGAAAAAGCCGAACTTGACAAAAAGGATATCGAATACATAAAAAAATTACGGTCTCTGTGAGCACAGAGACCGCTTTTTTATTGAAATCACACGCCCGAATACGCCGAAAAGCCGCCGTCAACGGGAAGAATAATACCGGTAATGAAGCCCGAATATTCTTCATCACAAAGGAAGAGCAGAGCACCCGTAAGGTCCTCGGGAACGCCGAAGCGGCGAAGCGGAGTGTGGGTGATAATCTTGTTTGAACGAGCGGTGAGCGAGCCGTCCTCATTGAAGAGAAGCGTTTTATTCTGATTGGTCGAGAAGAAACCGGGAGCTATAGCATTGACACGAATACCTACATCGGCAAAATGTACCGCCATAAACTGCGTGAAGTTCGATACTGCAGCCTTTGCCGCCGAATAAGCGGGTATTCTTGTCAGCGGTCTGTAGGAATTCATCGAGGAAATGTTGAGAATGCAAGCATTCTCTTTGCCGACCATATCCTTGGCAAAGCACTGAGTTGTGAGAAGCGTGCCGAGGAAGTTAAGGTTAAATACAAATTCAATTCCCTTTGCATCAAGGTCGAAGAATGTCTTGACACCCTCTGCCTTTTCCGCAATATCACTGAGTTCGAGAGTGTCTTTAGTTGTTGTTCCGAGAGGTGAATTTCCGCCCGCACCGTTGATAAGGATATCACAGGTTCCGAGCTGTGAATTGACCTTTTCTCTTGCCTTTTCAAGACTCTCGGCTTCAAGAACATTACAGCCCACCGCGATCGCGGTACCGCCGTTTGAATTTATTTCATCAACAACCTTTTGTGCGGCATCCTCTCTCAAATCGAGAACCGCGACTTTAACTCCAAACGATGCAAGGTCCTTGGCAAAGCCACTGCAAAGCACTCCGCCGCCACCCGTTATTACGGCAACTCTGTTTTTTAGATTTTCGTTAAGCATTTCAAAAACTCCTTTAACACCTTAAAGTGATATACTTTCGCCGCTTTCGGCGGATTTATAGCAAGCGGCAACAATTTTCGCCGCCTTTGCACCCTCGCGGGCATCAATTTCAAATTTTCTGCCCGTTCTCAGGCAATCGTAAAAATCATTGATTATGAGCGAATGGCCCGAACCCCAATAGGATTTTCCGTGACAAACGGCAGAAGCGGGAACTTCTATCTCGCTTATATTACCTTTTTCGCCGATTGAAAACAGCTTATCACCCTCAAAACGAAGTTTGCCGTTTTCAAAAAGCACCTCGACAAATACGCCGGAATTCTCACCGTAAGCCGTCGTTGCGTACAGCAGAGCGGTGCCGCCGCAACCGAGCTCCATGAGCACACTTGCATTATCCTCAACCTCAATTACACCCTTCAAATGGTCATTTGAAATGTGTGCGGTGAGACTTTTGCAACCGCCGCCGAGATATTGAACAAGGTCAACGGTGTGAATCGCCTGATTTATCAGCACTCCGCCACACTCCTTGTCGAGAGTACCGTGCCAATCATCTGAATAATAACCGGCTCCCCTGCTCCATGTGACGAACGCTCTTATCGCCTTAACAGCTCCGAGTTTGCCCGAAGCAACCGTATTTTTAACATGTTGAACACAGGAATTATATCTGTTTTGAAAACACACTCCGAGCTGTTTTCCGCTCTTTTGCTGTGCGGCAAGCAGTCTTTCCGCTTCCTCGGCGGTAACGGAACAGGGCTTTTCGACAAATACGTTTGCACCGCTTTCGAGCGCTTCGATTGCCATGGCGGTATGCAAATAATGCGGTGTGCATATATGCACAACATCCGGTCTCAACTCCCGAAGCATTCCCGTAAACGACTCAAATCCCCTTGCACCGTATTTGATTGCCGCCTCGTGTGCTCTTTCGGGCTTAATGTCAACAACACCTGCAATTTCCGCATCCGGTATGCTCTCGAGCACTCGCAAATGGACTCGGGATATATTACCGCAACCGATAACGGCAGTCTTCATTTCGGAAACCTCCTCCCGAATATTTATAACACCGATTTTTCATCAAGCCTCGGAATGTATTTTGCCGACGATTTCGGTTATTGCTCCGCAAGCCGCCGCAAATGAAGTCTTGTTGTCGGGATAAACGAACTCGCTTCCCATTCCTTCTGCCGACCTGCCGTCCGCTTCAAGAGCGGCAAGCCCGTCGAAAACTCTCAGGTGTGGTTCAACGGAAAGGAAAAATGTTCCGTCGCGCTTATCGAGAATACGAATAATCGCCTCAACGTTGCCGTCGCCCTTTCCGGCGGGAACAACCTTATCCGTACCCGCTATCGCATCCTTAATGTGCATATATGTAACATGCTTTCCGAGCTTTTCAAACCCCTCAAGAGTGTTCGCACCGCACTGAATGTAGTTTGCGGGATCAAAAATACAACCGAGCTTTTCGCCGAAATACTCGGCAATTTCAAGACATCTTTCGGGAATGTCGCCGTAGATACCCTTTTCGTTTTCGTGACAGCACAAAACTCCTCTTTCAAAAGCGTAATCCGCCATTGCGCCGAGACGTGAGAACACCTCGTCACGGTATTCCACATATGACTCACCGTTTTTGAAATAAAAGCTGAACATACGAATATACTTTGCTCCGAGAATTTTCGCAACCTCAACGGTGTTTTTGAACGCCTCGAAATGCGGGGCAAAATCGTCGGTAATTTCAATTTTTCCGTAATGTGAGCCGATTGAAGAAACGCCTATTCCCTCACAGTCAAGCAAGGCTTTAAGCTCCTTTGCTTCATCAACGGTAAAATTTGAAATGTTTTTGCCGTTAACGTTTCTCAATTCGATACATTCAATTCCGTTTTGCTTGCAGGCCGTTATCTGCTCATGAATGTCGGCAGATGCTTCGTCTGCAAAAGCGGAAAATATAAATCTTGCCATGTATACACCTCCGTATAATATCTTCGGCTTTTCACCGAATACACATCTTTATTCTATCATATTTTTTATAAAATTCAAGAGAAAGAGATAAATATATAAAATTAAAGAGCCGCAACACAAAAGTGTCACGACTCCGATTGTTTTATGCCAGCAAACCGCCGTTACCGAAAAGCAAGAGCAGGAAGCCCGCCGCAACAGCAGAGCCGATAACGCCCGCAACGTTCGGTCCCATGGCGTGCATGAGGAGGAAGTTTGTCGGATTGTATTTTCTTCCCTCTACCTGAGCAACTCTCGCCGCCATAGGAACAGCGGAAACGCCCGCAGCACCGATGAGCGGATTTATCTTGCCACCCGTAATGAGATAGAGAAGCTTTCCGAGAAGCACTCCGCCCGCGGTCGAGAAGCAGAACGCAAGCAGACCGAGGAAAACGATAAGGAGCGTTCTGGGCTTTATAAACTCATTGCCGTCCGCGGTTGCGCCGACGGTGAGTCCGAGCATGATTGTGACAATGTTGGAAAGCGCGTTCTGAGCGGTATCGCTGAGTCTGTCGGTAACACCGCACTCTTTAAGAAGATTGCCGAACATAAGCATACCGATAAGAGGAGCAGTCGAGGGCAACATAAACGCGCACAGAACAAGCACAACTATCGGGAAGATAATCTTTTCGAGCTTGCTTACCTTACGGAGCTGCTTCATTTCGACTTTTCTTTCTTTTTCGGTCGTAAGGAGCTTCATAATGGGCGGCTGAATAAGCGGTATGAGCGCCATGTAAGAATATGCCGCCAAAGCAATGGGAGCAAGCAAATGATCCGCAAGCTGCATCGCACTGTATATAGCCGTGGGTCCGTCCGCACCGCCGATTATCGAAATTGCCGCCGCTTCCGCCGGAGTAAAGCCGAGCAAAAGTGCGATAACAAACGCAACGTATATGCCGAGCTGTGCCGCCGCACCGAGAAGAAGGCTTACGGGGTTTGCGAGCAAGGGGCCGAAATCGGTCATAGCACCGATGCAAAGGAAAATCAAGCACGGGAAAACCGAACTCTTGACACCGGCGTAAATAAGCCGCAAAACGCCGTCCTCGTACCAATGTGCCGGCTCGACGCCCTCCGCCAAATCGGTCATCAGTCCCGCAGGGTCGGCCATAAGACCCGCATCGGGAAGGTTTGCAAGAAGCATACCGAAGGCTATGGGCAGTAAAAGGAGCGGTTCAAACTTCTTGCCGATGGCAAGGTAAATAAACAGGAACGAAACGCCTATCATAACCGCCTGCTTCCATGTCAGTGCGGCAAAGCCTGACGCTTCCCATATTCCTGTGAAAACATCAAGTATATTCATTTCTTCCACCTCAGCCTATAACGGCAAGTACAGCATCGGTATCGACATTTTCGCCCTTTTGAACAAGCACCTGCTTAATCGTTCCCGCCGTGGGAGCAACTATTTCGTTTTCCATCTTCATTGCTTCAAGGATAACAATAATTTCACCGGCGTTTACGCTTTCGCCTGCCGCTTTATTAACGGAAAGTATCGTTCCGGGCATCGGAGCGCACACCTTAACGCCGTCAGCGGGTGCGACGGGAGCAGGTGTTGCCGCCGGAGCAGGTACGACAGGTGCGGCAACGGGAGCTGCTACGGGAGCCGACTCGGACACGGAATTTATAACTGCTTCGGTTTTGTCAACCTCTACCTCATAGCTTTTGCCGTTTAAATTTACAACATATTTCATGGTTATTTATCCTCCGTTACTTTGATGGATTTGAAATTCAATCTGTCAAGCGGTATTCCGCTTTCATTGCTGATTATTGCCATTATCACAGCCGCCGTAGGCTCATCAACGCCGACAAGTTCAACGCCGCTTGAAGAAACGGGCGTTGCGACGGGTGCGGCAGATTTCTCGACGGGCACAGAAGAAGCAGTCTCCGCCTTTTTGCCGTCAACGGCGCTTTCAAGGGCTCTGACTATTTTTGAAATGCCCTGAATAAGAACCGCAAGAATACCCAGCTCTACAAGAACTATTACAATACCCACAATCGCAACTATCAGCATATCCTTGGTGGTTGCGATATTATTCGGGATATTTCTTATTATCTCGATAATGTTGATGTTATCACTCATACTCTTTCACCTCAATCAACTCTTCTTACGGTATATGAGAACGTGTTATTTTTCTTTGCGGCTCTCTTGTCAAAGAAAGCCTCTGCCTGTGCGGGGAATGCAATATAAGAGAGAACATCCTCATCGCAGGTTGCCTTGCTTCCGAGATAAGCTCTTGCAGCCTCTACACCCGCTTCGAGAGTATCAGCAAATCTTCCCGTAAAGGGCTTCTCGTCACCGAGAACAAGCTTTTGAAGCTCCTCGCTCACCTTGCCGGGGGCCTTGCCGTATTCACCCTTAATGTAGCTCTTAACTTCCTTTGATATATTCTTATATCTTTCACCTGCAAGAACATTCGCAGTCGCCTGAACTCCGACCATCTGGCTCATGGGAGTAACAAGCGGAGGATAGCCGAGATCCTCACGAACTCTCGGAGTTTCCGCCAGAACCTCGTCAAGCTTGTCGAGCTTCTTTTGAGCGGTGAGCTGAGCCACAAGGTTTGAGAGCATTCCGCCGGGGATTTGATAAATCAGCGCATCGGTCTGTGTGCCCATAACAACGGGATTGAGCAGACCGCTTTCGAGCGCCTTGGCACGAATGGGCTTGAAGAAATCGTTTATTTCCTGACATACCTTCTCGTCAACATCGACCTCGTAGCCGAGCTGCTTGAGCGCATAAACCAAAGTTTCCGTTGCAGGCTGTGAAGTTCCGCCCGAGAAGCTTGAAATCGCCGTGTCTATGACATCCGCACCCGCTTCAACACATTTGAGCAGTGTCATAAAGCCGAGACCTGTTGTCGAATGCGTATGGACGACCACGGGAACCTTTACGGTCTCCTTAAGAGCCTTGACAAGGTCATAGCCCTCTTTGGGACTCATTATGCCCGCCATATCCTTTACGCATATCGAGCCTACGCCGAGCTCTTCTATTTGCTTTGCAAGCTTAACATAGCTTTCAAGGTCATGAATAGGGCTGAGCGTATAGCAAATTGTGCCCGATGCGTGCGCACCGTTTTTTATTGTTTCATCGACGGCAACCTCAATGTTGCGCACATCATTGAGAGCATCGAAAATGCGAATTATGTCAATGCCGTTTTCAACGCTCTTTTTAACAAAAAGGCGTACCACATCATCGGGATAATGCTTGTATCCGAGAAGATTCTGACCTCTGAGAAGCATTTGGAGCTTCGTATTGGGGCAAGCCGCTTTGATTTTGCGAAGTCTCTCCCACGGGTCCTCATTAAGATAGCGAAGGCAGGAATCGAAGGTTGCTCCGCCCCAGCATTCAAGCGAATAGTAGCCGGCTTTGTCAAGCGTTTTGAGAATAGGCTCAAAATCCGCAAACGGCATTCTTGTTGCTATCAGAGATTGGTTTGCATCTCTGAGCACTGTTTCTGTAAAATTAACCTTCATTGCTTTATATCCTTTCCGAAACCGCAACGGCTTTTACCGTCGGGAACGATTTACATGCTCAAAAAACTATTCGCTGTGCAATATAATCTTCGAGAGCGTCAATTGAAATTCTCTCCTGCTGCATAGTGTCTCTGTCTCTTACGGTAACGCAATTGTCCTCAAGAGAATCAAAGTCAAAGGTAATGCATATCGGAGTTCCTATTTCATCCTCACGGCGGTAACGCTTGCCGATTGAACCGGTTTCGTCAAAATCCACCATAAATCTCTTTTGAAGCTTCTCATACACCTTGAGAGCATCGGGAGAGAGCTTCTTTGAAAGCGGAAGCACCGCCGCTTTGTAGGGCGCAACGGCAGGATTGAGATGAAGAACAACTCTTGTGTCGTTCTTTTCAGCATCTATGACCTCTTCGTCGTAAGCCTCGCAAAGGAGCGCAAGCACGGTTCTGTCAAGACCGTAAGTAGATTCGATTATAAACGGAATGAACTTCTCGTTTGTCTCGGGATCGAGATAATCCATCTTCTGTCCGCTGAACTCCTGATGTCTGGTAAGGTCGAAATTCGTTCTGTTGTGGGTGCCGTTTATCTCGCCCCATCCGAACGGGAAAAGGAATTCTATATCACAAGCCGCCTTTGCATAGTGAGCAAGCTTCTCATGGTCATGATAACGGAGATTTTCGGAAGCTATACCGAGATCCTCGTAATACTTTCTGCCGTATGCTTTGAAATATTCATACAGCTCGGTATCCGTGCCTTCCTTGCAGAAGGTCTGGAACTCCATTTGCTCAAATTCGATGGTACGGAACGTGAAGTTGCCGGGGGTAATCTCGTTTCTGAACGCCTTGCCTATCTGTCCGATGCTGAACGGAAGCTTTGCTCTCATGGTTCGCTGAACATTGAGATAGTTTACGTATTCTCCCTGTGCGTTCTCGGGTCTGAGGTAGATAACGCTCTTGGCATCATTCGTAACACCCCTAAAAGTCTGGAACATAAGATTGAATTCTCTTATAGGAGTGAAGTTGTGCTTACCGCAGTGCGGACAGGGAATCGAATGAGCCTTGATAAACTCGAACATTTCGTCCTTTGTCATGCCGTCCGCATGAGCATCGGGATCAAAATCGTCGATGAGATTATCCGCTCTGTGACGCATTTTGCACTCCTTGCAGTCAAGCAGAGGGTCGGAAAAGCTTGCGACGTGACCGCTTGCCTCCCATACTCTGGGATGCATAAGAATGTCGGCATCGACCTCATAGCTGTTCTTTCTTTCTTGAATAAATCTCTTTCTCCAAGTATCTTTAACATTGTTCTTCATTCTTGCGCCGAGAGGACCGTAATCCCATGTGTTTGCAAGTCCGCCGTAGATTTCGCTTCCCGCAAAAATGAAGCCTCTGCCCTTGCAAAGAGCAACTATTTTTTCCATGGTTTTTTCCTGATTTTTCATCATATCCAAAACTCCCGCCATTATAATAATTATTGTGATATATCATACCTTAATTATCCGCCAAAGTCAATATTTTACGGCTCGAATTAAGTAGAAAAAAGGCCGCGCGGAGCAGCCTTTTTTGGTTAAAAATGCTATATCATTGTATATATAATCAGCAGTTTTCGTTGCTTATCGGGCGGCGAATTATGAGCCCGAGAAGCGCAGAGGCGTTAAAAGGAATAAGCGGATACAAATAGCACCGACCCGTAACGGTTTTCGTTGTCGCAAGTAAAAGAACTATCAAGGCAATTCCGGCAATAAATCCCCAAACATCAAACAGTGCAACAAGAATTATCAGCACAACACGCAGTATCTTAAAAGCATATCCCAGTTCAAAACTCGGCTGCGCAAAATTCGTAAGCGCAACGAACGCCATATACAACACTACCTCGGCAACAAGCCAGCCCGCAGACACGGCAAATTCTCCGAGAACAAGTGCGCCTATCACTCCGAAAGAGCTGCTCAATGCGTTCGGAGTGTTTATAGAAGCGAGCCGCATTGCATCTATGACAAGCTCGACAATCAAAAGTTGCGCCAGAATCGGGACGGTGTTCGGCTCCTCTATCAATATAAAATCGAGCCACGGCGGTACAAAATCGGGGTTTTTTACAAACAGATACCATACGGGAATCATCAGCAGTGTCAAAGCGAAAATCAGCATACGGGTAACACGCATATACGAGCCGATAAAGGGTGACATATAGTAATCGTTCGTATCCTGCAAAAAGTCAAAAATACCTGTAGGTATTATCATTGCCGCAGGAGAATTATCCGTAAGGATAACAACGCTTCCTTCGAGCACACTTGCCGCCGCGGAATCCGGTCTTTCGGTATATCTGACCTTCGGAAACGGGTTGTATCTCTGCTTTGGAACAAGACATTCTATGAGGCTCTGCTGACTCATCGAAAGCGAATTGATTTTTACAGCCGCCAGCTTTTTTCTTACTCTGTCAACGGTTTTCGGATCCGCTTTTCCCTCCATAAAGCAAAGGACTATATCTGTTTTTGAACGTTCACCCACCGAATGTGATTCCATCGTAAGTGCCGTATCCCTTATTCGGCGGCGTATCAAGGCGGTATTGAAAACAACCGTTTCAACAAAGCCGTCATGCGCTCCCCGTAAAACTCTGTCGTTTTCGGGTTCGTCAACGGAGCGTGCCGGATAAGTTCTGACATCCATGGTAACCGCTTCGGTATAGCCCTCAATAACCATTCCGACTCCGCCCGAAAGCACAGCCTTGATAAGCTGCGCCTTTTCGGAAACAACGTTGGTTTCAACATACGGAATATATGTGTTCGCAAAAGCTCTTGTATCGGCAAGCGCATTCATCACATCATCCGTAGCTTTCATGAAATACGCCATTATCTTTTCCATAAGATCATCCTTGCAAAAGCCGTCCACCAGATACAGCTTTGCGTTTCTGCTTCCGATTTTTATATCCCTGCCGATAAGGTCAAAACTCGCATCGAGACGAAATGCCGCATCAAGCTCTTTTACGGTCGTTTTATAATCACGAACGAATATATCCTCCACTTTTCTCATCTCCAATTCAACATCCGTATTATTATTCCTTGGTTTTTTCGCGATATTCAACGATATTCGTTATAAAGGTTTACTATCGCATTCCATGTGAGTGCTCCTACAGCTCCGGTTTGTTCAAGTCCGCTGAGCTTTTGAACTGCAATAACGGCATTCTTTGTTTCGTTCCCGTATATTCCGTCCACCGCAACGCTCGGAACATCGGAGTTGTTTTCCGCTATTACATTCAAAAACGTTTGTATCTGCGTTACGACATTCCCGCTTGCTCCCGTTGTTATGACATATCCCGGATATAAAAGCGATGAGTATGAGCGATATTCATCGGGCAATGAATTGAGTGTGCTGTAGTATACATCCTGAAGCATATTCCATGTTGCTCTGCCCACTATGCCGTCCACCGTAAGACCGTATTCTCTTTGAAAAGCCTTTACAGCATTTTCCGTTGCCGAACCGAAGATGCCGTCGGCGGTTATTCTCGGCAAGCGATTGTTGAAAAACGATATAAAATCAAGGTAATACTGAATAAGCCTTACTTCGTTGCCCCTGCTTCCGCGGCGTAAAGAAGTGCTGTATATTCGGTCGATATCGGATATCGTTATACCCTCGGAATAAAGTTCCGATACACGCGTTACGGCATTGTATATGCGCTTTATCGCATACCATGTCGCTCTGCCCACTATACCGTCCGCGTCGAGATTGAATATGCTTTGGAACTGCCGAACGGCAGCGCGGGTTGAGGCATCGAAGATACCGTTGGTTTGCGGAATACTCGGTATTGCGGGATAGTTTCTGCGTATTCTGTTGAGCTGTCTTTGTACCGTGCGAACATCCTCTCCCGCAGAGCCGAGACGTAAAAGCACTCCGGGATAGGATTCCCTGATATTCCGAACCGGAACATTTCTGACAATATTTATATCCGAACCGTAATAATTTCTCAATATCTGCAAAGGTGTTCTTCCTTGATTTGCAAGCGTTACCGTCCCCCATTGAGACATTCCGTTGCAGGTTACTCTTTTGCCGTCGCAGTATTCGGAAAAGTAAGGCTGTATCTGATTTCCTTTCGTAATATAGCTGTTAAATATCTCGTCAACTATGCGGCTTATGTTAGTGAAAATATCTCTGCCGTCAATATATGCCTGATCATATGCCGTGGAATTGGTTATATCGAAATCGTATCCTCGGCTCTTATAATACTCGGTATAAATTCGGTTAAGAGCAATGGAGATTTGGGCATATATATTTGCTCTGATAGAATTTTCCGGCCATGTGGGATATATCTCACTTGAAGCAACATTTTTAATGTATGACGTAAACGGTACTCTCACATTTTTTGCGGATGATGCGGGCCTGCCGAGATGCACGGTGATAAAATCGGGTATTACGGGAGTTGCCACTGAAAACCCCTCCTTACAATGAATTTCTTTCGGACTGATCAACCACTATCGGTTCCGGCTCCCGAGTGCCTGCCGCCTTGGCTATCATTGCCACGGGCTGTATAGATTCCACTCCCGAAAAAACAGGTACATTCGTAAACACCGCTCGCACAAAGTTCGGATGTTCAACATAAACGGAATATACCGCATACGGTGTTTTTCCTCCATTGTTCTCCTGCTGAGAAAGCGCTCTCGGCGGAGCGGGAAGCACCACGGAGACACTGCTTCCGCTGATATCGGTCAATCCGTCAAAAACGGTAATATTTCCGCTCGGAAGAGGCAGAAATATCATAACTCTCGCACTGCTTATACCGAATGCCTGATCAGCCGCTCTTGCCTCGACTGTCATTGTGCCCGTTTCGTTGTTGGCAGAGAGAAAATCATTGATTTCTCTGCATCTTCGCCTTTGTTCTTCACTTAAATCGGGTTCGTTGGCAAGTGTTTCACAGCTTTCACGCAAGAGTCTCGGTATGTTTTCGGATGTGCTGTCGGTATTGACAAGGCGCACATTGTTTTGACCGTCATTGTCGGGATTTGACTGCGGCTGTGCCTGCACCGCAACCGTCTGCGGCTCCTCCTGTTCCGAAGTCTCGGCAACGGGAAGCGGATCGCTTCTGTCTCGCTCGTAGCTTTCCTCACCGTCAAGCGCCGCCTGCTGTTTTTTCTCTCTTTCGTCCTGTTCAAACATCCCGTCATTTTCCATATCCGCTTTATTCATGCCGCCGTTCATTTTGCTGAATTCGATAAGCTCCCGTCTGTATCTGTCCATAAGCATTTCAAGTTCTCTGTTGTCCATAGCATAACCTCCTGTTCGTTTGCTATTTACATTATATTTATGCGGCGTGAAAAGTGTTACTGCCGATCAACGCAACCGCATCGAAAAATATAATTGCATCCCCCCTATTTAACTGATATAATATTCTTGAAAAAATTTTTCCCGTTTTCGTCACCTTTCGCTTTTCAAAATCGTGTATATAGTGAAAGGCATTCGAAAACACAGAAAAGCGGTGTTGCCCTTGAAAGTAATCAAATCGAATATACAAAAAGCGGAAATCGCCGTTGAAATGTTCGGCGATGCAGTGTTTCGCCTGTGCTCCGTTATGCTCGGCAACCGTGAGGATGCCCTTGATGCAGTGCAGGAGACCTTTTTAAAATACATAACAAAAGCTCCGAATTTCAACGATTCGGAGCATGAAAAGGCGTGGCTGCTCAGAGTTGCCTCCAACGAATGTAAAGATGTTTTACGTTCAAGAAAGCGAACTGATTTTCTCACTTTCGAAGATATAAAGGGGCTCGGCACAGAGGAAGAGAACGATGCGCAGGTTCTCGCTTTGCTTGCCTCTCTCGACGAGAAATACCGTGCGGTAATACAGCTTTACTACATTGAGGGCTATAAAATAAACGAGCTTGCGCAAATTCTCGGCATCACACAGTCCGCCGCAAAAAAACGACTGCAAAGAGGCAGAGAATTATTGCGTGAAGCATCGGAAAAGGAGGCGATATGATGGATGAGCTTTTTGAACGGCTTTCTCGGGCAGAAGTGATGCTAACGCTTAATGAAGAAGAAAAGAAGCGGCTGATTTCCGCGTGTCAAACCGAAAAGCCGAAGAAAAAGACGAATTACAAACGCATTGCCGTTGCCGCCGCCGTGCTCATTCTGACCGTCGCAGTCTTTTCGCCCGGCTTTTTTCTCAGAGCGGGAATGTCCGACTCCGCCGCAAACGAAAAAGGCTCCTATGAAGAGTTTTGCGATGAAATAGCTCCGCAGGAATCTTTTGACGACGCCCTTTTCTCGGCAAGCGGAACGCTCACCGCCACATACAGATTTATTTATTTTCTCATTCCCGAGCAGTTTTCATCTCTTGTCGGCGAAGAAGAATTTGAGCTTTGGATAAGCGAGGACAACACCGACGGGCATATGCCGATAGTCGCATTTGTCGAGCATTTCGGGATATCCAAAGAGGCTTTCGACAAGGCAAACGAACTGTACGCCGAGGAAATACGGCAAAGATTTTCCGTTACTCCCTTGATTTTGCCCGCCGATTATCCCGAGCAGGAAAAATACGAGGTGTTCAATTCCGACATTATTTACTGCGGTGACGACGAAAAAATCGGAAATTACTATTCCGTCCCGAATTACACATTCGACAGCGAAGAAGATTTTGTCGCAGAGGGCGAAGCCCGTAAAGCGATTGAATTTAATATCAAATAAGAAAGAAGTGACAAAAATGAAAAAGATAATCGCATTGTTGATTTCCCTGTTAGTTTTATTCTCCTTTGCCGCCTGCGGAGCAAGTAACTCGGCCGACAACATATATTCCGCCGGAAGCTACAATGAAGCAGTCGGAGAAACGGCAAACGGCTTCTTTATGTCGGCAACCGATGATATAGCAGACAGCGCCGAGGGCGGTACCGTATCCTCAGCCGAGGGATCGGTAGAAGAGAAAATTATCAAAACCGTTGACCTGAGAGTGGAAACAAAGGAATTTGACACTTATGTTTCCGCTATACGCACCGCAGTCACCGCCGCAAGCGGATATGTCGAAACCTCCTCGCTCAGCGACGGTAGCAGCACCCGTCACGCAAGCTTCGTTTTCCGTATTCCCGCAGACGGGCTCGACGCTTTCCTTAAAAAAGCGGGCGAAAACGGCAAAATTCTCAATCAAAGCGAAACCCTGTCCAACGTAACACTCGAATATGTTGACCTTGAAAGCAGAATAAAATCCTACACGACCGAACGCGACACACTTCTGGGTCTGCTCGAAAAAGCAACCGCTCTTTCCGACGTGCTTTCCATACAGGAAAGGCTTTCCGAGGTCAATTACGAAATCGAAAGCTACACATCACAGCTCAGAGTTTTGGAAAACAGAGTAAGCTACAGCACCGTTTCCCTTGAACTTTGGGAGGTCGAAAGAGTTACCGAGGATGCAAACTCACTTATCGGTGAAATCAAAAATGAGCTTATCGAAAATTGGGACGACCTCAAGGACGGCGTAAGAGACTTTATCGTTTGGTTCGTCGGCGGTCTGCCCATACTTGTTCCCGTTGCGGTTCTTATCGTTGCCGCCGTGCTCATTCTTCGCAAAATATTCAAAAAGCGTAAAGCTAGCCTCAACTGACGCATACAAACCCGATTTGTTTCGGATAAATGAAGCGACTGCTGCGTTAAAATACTC